>JBFWNZ010000263.1:0-5542 GCA_050250795.1 Alphaproteobacteria bacterium
CGTGATCTGATCCTGCGGGTCAACGGGCTCGACACGCCCTGGGGGCGCGACGATCTGGCCGCAGCGGCCACGGCCGGCGCCGCCGGCGTCATGCTGCCGAAGGTCGAGGCGCCGGCGCATGTCCATCAGGCGCAGGCCGTGCTGGCGGCGTATGGCGCGCCGGAGGGCCTGCCGATCTGGTGCATGATCGAGACGCCGCGCGGCGTGCTGGCGGCCGAAGCCATCGCCGGGGCGTCGCCGGCTGTCGTCGGCCTGATGGTCGGGACCAACGATCTGGGCAAGGCGCTCGGCTGTCTCCAGACGCGGGGCCGCGATGCGTTCCTGACCAGCTTCGGCCTGTGCATCCTGGCGGCGCGCGCACACGGGATCGCGGCGATCGACGGCACGCATCCCGACCTCTCCGACGATGCGGGGTTCGAGGCGGCCTGCCGGCAGGCCCGCGATCTGGGTTTCGACGGCAAGGCGCTGATCCATCCCAAGACCGTCGACGGTGCCAACCGGATATTCGCACCGGCCGAGGCGGATATCGCCTGGGCACGCCGCATTATCGCCGCCTACGCCGAGGGTGCCGGAGGTGCCATCGCGGTGGACGGGCGGTTGGTCGAGCGCCTGCATGTGGAGGAGGCGGAGCGGCTGGTCGCCCTGGCAGATGCAATCGCCGCCTTGGGGAAGGCATAAAAAAAGCGGGCGCCGGGCAGCGGAGAGGTTGGTGGCACCTCTCCGCGATTCGCCGCATTGGGCGGCCCGGCCCCAAGTCGAACCATGCATCTTCGAATCTTCGCATTCTAAGCATCTATCGAACCGGCCGGGATATCCATCGCCGAGATGCGTCCGGACGAAAAAATCGGTGTGTAAGTGGTTGCGATTTCCACAACCAGCGCACAGGATATCCACAGAAATTTCCTCAGTCCGGCATTGCGTCGGCGTTCCCGCCCGCTGTCCTCGACTCTCGTTCCCAGGTTGTGGGAGCGGTCGTTGACACTGTGCCGGAAACGGGGGTAAGTCAGCCAAAAGGCCGGGCCGCGGCAATGCAGCAAGCGGTCCGCAGGACGGAAGGCGAGGGGTCGAAATGAGCGCGGACCAAACCGGCACGGGCAGCCGCCCGCTTTCGCCGCATCTGCAGGTCTATCGCTGGCAATGGACGATGGCGTTGTCGATCACGCATCGTGCAACCGGCGTGGCATTGGCCGTGGGTGCGCTGCTGATGGTGTGCTGGCTGCTGTCGCTGGCGACGGGGGCCGAGAGCTTCGAAGCATTGCAGGCGTTTCTGGGATCGTGGTTCGGACGGCTGCTGCTGTTCGGCTGGACCTGGGCGCTGGCCTATCATGCGCTGAACGGCATCCGGCATCTGGTCTGGGACGCCGGCTATGGTTTCGAACTGCCGCAGGCGCAGGCCTCGGCCATGGCGGTGGCTATCGGTTCGGTGGTTCTGACGATCGTCGTCTGGGCCGTCGGCTACGCTGCGATGGGGGCTCTGTGATGGCATTGCGCACTCCGATCGGCCGCGTTCGCGGCCTGGGTTCGGCCAAGGCCGGAACCGAACATTGGTGGATGCAGCGCATGACGGCGGTCGCTCTGCTGCCGTTGAGCGCGTGGTTCGTGATCAGCATGATCTGTCTGGCCGGGGCGCCGTATGCAGAGGCTGCCGCCTGGCTGGCGCGGCCGCTGAACGCGGTGCTGGCGCTGCTGACGGTCGTCGCGACCTTCCACCATCTCCAGCTCGGCCTTCAGGTGGTGATCGAGGACTACGTTCACCACGAGGGCGTCAAGCTGTTCTCGCTCATCGGCCTCAAGCTCGCCAGCGTCGCTCTCGCGGTCGCCGGCGGTTTCGCCATCCTCAAGGTTGCATTCGGAGGCTGATTCCATGCCCGAGGCATATCCGATCATCGACCACGAGTACGACGTCGTCGTCGTCGGCGCCGGCGGCGCCGGGCTG
The DNA here is from genome assembly GCA_050250795.1 of Alphaproteobacteria bacterium. GTDB lineage: Bacteria > Pseudomonadota > Alphaproteobacteria > UBA8366 > UBA8366 > JBFWNZ01. The sequence continues at coordinate 1,937 of JBFWNZ010000263.1, forward strand.
CGTGCCACCGTGGGTCTGGCCGAAGCCGGCCTGCGCACCGCCTGCATCTCCAAGGTGTTTCCCACCCGCAGCCACACCGTGGCGGCGCAGGGCGGCATCTCGGCCGCACTCGGCAATATGGGGCCGGACGACTGGCGCTGGCACATGTACGACACTGTCAAGGGCGCCGACTGGCTGGGCGACCAGGATGCCATCGAATACATGTGCCGCGAGGCGCTGCCGGCGATCATCGAGCTGGAGCATTACGGCGTGCCCTTCAGCCGTACGGCGGCAGGCAAGATCTATCAGCGGCCCTTCGGCGGCATGACCACGGAATACGGCAAGGGCATCGCCCAGCGCACCTGCGCGGCGGCCGACCGGACCGGCCATGCCATCCTGCACACCCTCTACCAGCAGGCGCTGAAGCACCGGGCCGAGTTCTTCATCGAATACTTCGCCCTCGATCTGATCATGGACGACGAGGGCACCTGCCGCGGCGTGATCGCCTGGAACCTCGACGACGGCACGATCCATCGCTTCACCGGCAAGCGCACGATCCTGGCCACCGGCGGCTATGGCCGGGCCTATTTCTCCTGCACCTCGGCGCATACCTGCACCGGCGACGGCGGCGGCATGGTGCTGCGCGCGGGCCTGCCGATGGAGGACATGGAGTTCGTGCAGTTCCACCCGACCGGCATCTACGGTGCGGGCTGTCTGATCACCGAGGGCGTGCGCGGCGAAGGCGGGTACGTCACCAATTCCGAGGGCGAGCGCTTCATGGAACGCTATGCCCCCTCGGCGAAGGACCTTGCCAGCCGCGACGTCGTCAGCCGCTCGATGACCATCGAGATCCGCGAGGGCCGCGGCGTCGGGGCGAACAAGGACCATATCCACCTGCATCTGGAGCATCTCGATCCCAAGGTGATCGAGGAGCGCCTGCCGGGCATCTCGGAGACGGCGCGCATCTTCGCCGGCGTCGACGTGACGAAGGAGCCGATCCCCGTCATCCCGACCTGCCACTACAACATGGGCGGCGTGGCGACGAACTATTACGGTGAGGCCCTGACCCGTCATAACGGCAGCGGCGACCAGGTCGTGCCGGGGCTGATGTGCATCGGCGAGGCGGCCTGCGTCTCGGTGCATGGCGCGAACCGCCTCGGCTCGAACTCGCTGCTCGATCTGGTGGTGTTCGGCCGCGCGGCCGCAAACCGCTGCGCCGAGACGGTGGACGCCCGCGAGAGCACGCGCTCGCTGCCGAAGGACTCGGCGGACAAGGCGCTGGCCCGCCTCGACCGCTTCCGCCATGCCAAGGGCGGTACGCGCACGGCGGCCCTGCGGCTGGAGATGCAGCGCATCATGCAGAGCAACTGCGCGGTGTTCCGTACCGGCGAGGTGCTGCAGGAAGGCATCGGCCTGATGCAGGACGCCTGGTCGAAGCGCACGGATATCGGGGTCGAGGACCGCTCGCTGGTCTGGAATTCGGACCTCGTCGAGACGCTGGAACTCGACAATCTGATGACCCAGGCGATGGTGACCATCGTTTCGGCCGGCAACCGGCAGGAATCGCGCGGCGCCCATGCCCGCGAGGACTTCCCGGACCGCGACGACGAGACCTGGATGAAGCACACGCTGGCCTGGTGCGACGACGACGGCAAGGTCCGGATCGACTACCGGCCCGTGATCATGCAGACGCTGACCAACGACGTGCAGTCCTTCCCGCCCAAGGCGCGGGTGTACTGAGCCGAGGGGAAGGGGAGACAGCCATGGCCGAATTCACGCTGCCGAAAAACTCCAAGATGCGCGAGGGCAAGACCTGGCCCGCGCCGCAGGGGGCGAAGACGCCGCGCTCGTTCCGCATCTATCGCTGGCATCCCGGCGACGAGACGCCGCGGATCGACACCTATGTGATCGATCTGGCGTCCTGCGGCCCGATGGTTCTGGATGCGCTGATCAAGATCAAGAACGAGATCGATCCCAGCCTGACCTTCCGGCGGTCCTGCCGCGAGGGCGTGTGCGGGTCCTGCGCGATGAATATCGACGGCACCAACACGCTGGCCTGCACCAAGTACATCGCCGATGTGAAGGGCGATGTCGGGGTCTATCCGCTGCCGCATCTGGACGTGGTCAAGGACCTGGTCGGCGACCTGACCGTGCCCTATGCGCAGCTTGCCTCTATCGAGCCCTGGCTGAAGTCGCACAGCAGGGCGCCCGACCGCGAACGGCTGCAGTCGCCGGAGGACCGCAAGAAGCTGGACGGGCTGTACGAGTGTATCCTTTGCTTCTGCTGCCAGACCAGCTGCCCCAGCTACTGGTGGAACGGCGACCGCTATCTCGGGCCGGCCATCCTGCTCCAGGCCTACCGCTGGATCGCCGATAGTCGCGACGAGGAGACGGGCGAGCGCCTGGATCAGCTCGAGGACCCGTTCCGGCTGTATCGCTGCCACACCATCATGAACTGCACCAAGACCTGCCCGAAGGGTCTGAACCCGGCGAAGGCCATCGCCGAGATCAAGAAGCTGATGGTGGCGCGGCAATAAGGCGGCCGGCCCGAGCGCGGGTTCCACGAATGACAAGGCCGCCTTCGGGCGGCCTTTTCTTTGCGGCAGGGCACGCATAGGCTCGCAGGCGACGCAGCCGGGGAAGCGCAGGGGGATGAGCGAGCAGGGACGCGCGGTGTCGCCCGAGGAGGCGTATCGGCGGGCGCTGGCGTTGCACCGCAACGGCCGGCTGGAGCCCGCAGTGACGCTCTATCGGCGGATTCTCGCCACCGGTGCGGCCCCGGACGGGGTCGCCAGCAACCTGGGCGCGGCGCTATGCGAACTGGACCAGGCGGAGGAGGGGCTGTCGCTGCTCCGGCAGGCGGCCGCCGATCTGCCGCGGGCGCCGAGCGTCCAGTACAATCTGGCTGCGGCGCTCGACAAGGCCGGGCAGGACGCGGAAGCCGAAGACGTCTTCCGCCGCGTGGTCGCGCTGGACCCCGACGACACGACCGCCCGGATACGGCTGGCCAAGGTACTGCTCAAGCGCGAGCGCTTCGCCGAGGCGGAGGCCGCGTTCCGCCGTCTGGTCTTGGACTTTCCGCGGCATGGCGAGGTGCTGTCGGGCCTCGGCCTCGCGATCCACCATCAGGGCCGCCATGTCGAGGCGCTGGACTGGCATGCGGCGGCGGTGGACACCCTGCCGGACAGCGCCGAGGCGCATTCCAATCTCGGCATGGGACTGCTGCTGGCCGGAAGGCTGGCGGAGGCCTGGCCCCATATGCGCTGGCGGATGCGCAGCGAGGCGTTGCGGCCCAAGATCGGCCCGCGCAACGTGCCCAAGCCGGAATGGGACGGTTCGCCGCTGGGCGGGCGGACGCTGCTGGTGCATTGCGAGCAGGGCTTCGGCGACAACATCCAGTTCCTGCGCTATGTCGCGCGGATTCCGCGCGGCAGCGGCGGCGGCCGGGTGATCGTCGCCTGCCAGCAGGAGCTGGCCTCGGTATTCCGCGGCGCGCCGGGCGTCGACGAACTTGCGCATGCGCCGGCCGGCGGGGCGGACCAGCGGGTCGATCTCGACCGCGTCGCATTCGACTGCCAGATCGCGATGCTGGACCTGCCGGCGGTGTTCGGCACCGATCTGGGCACG
>JBFWNZ010000264.1:0-5535 GCA_050250795.1 Alphaproteobacteria bacterium
AGCGACGGACCGATCTTCGCGTGCTGCATTTCCGCAGCAATCAGCGCTTTTTCAGTGCCGGAGCCGACCTCAATTTCGTCAAGGCCGTCTGCAATGCCGAGGACCCGGCCATCCCCTTCACCACCTTTCTCAAGGATCGCAAGGACGTTCTGCGCCGGATCGAGTCGCTGCGCTGCGTCACCATCGCCGAGATCAACGGCGGCGCGATGGGCGGCGGCTGCGAGCTGGCCCTGACCATGGATTTCCGCATTGCCGATGACGACGCTCTGCTCGGGCTGCCGGAGGCCAAGCACGGGCTGGTGCCCGGCAGTGGCGGCACGCAGCGCCTGACCCGCCTGTGCGGCCGTGGGGTCGCAAAGCGCATCATGATGACCGGCGAGCTGGTACGCGGCACCGAGGCCGAGCGACTTGGCATGGTCGACTGGGCCGTGCCCAAGGAGCAGCGCCCCGAGAAGGTCCAAGAACTGATCGAGCAGATTCTGCCGATTTCGCCGCTCGGCATCGACGGGGTGAAACGGGCCATCGAGGCCCAGGAGAACCCAGAGATCGAAGGCTTCAACTATGAGCTCAACACGATCGCCCGCCTGATCCGTCAGCCCGACACGCTGAAGCGGGTCAGCAGCTTCTTCGAACGCAAATAAGAAACGCCAAAACGGCACAAACAGGCAGGAAACGCAGCATGATACGGATCGGCGTCGATATCGGCGGCACCTTTACCGACCTGGTCGCAGTCGATGCGTCGGGAACCATCCATCTCGCAAAAACCCCTTCGACCCCCAAGGACCCCTCCCAAGGCGTTATGACCGGCCTCGGCCTTCTGGGCGAGCGGATGGGGCTTTCTCTCGATGGCTTGCTCGGCGCCGCCGAATTGTTCATTCACGGCACCACGGTTGCGACGAACACCCTGATCGAGCGAACCGGTGCATCGCTCGGCCTGATGACCACGCAAGGCTTCCGCGATCTGCTGGAACTGCGCGAAGGCACCAAGCCCAACCGCTACGCTCTCCGCGAACCCTTCCCGGCCCCGCTGATTCCCAGGCGCTTGCGGATGGAGGCTCCCGAACGCATCCGCTACGACGGCAGCATCGAAACGCCGCTGGATGCCGATTCCGCTGTGGAATCCCTGAAAGCGCTCCGCGATGCCGATGTGCAGGGTCTTGTCGTCTGCTTCATCCACGCGCATCGCAACGGCGAGCATGAAGCCAAAATTCGCGAGCTTGCTCAGTCGATTGGCTGGGATACTTATATCTCACTCTCGCATGAGGTGCTGCCGCGCGAGGGCGAATACGACCGGCTTTGCACCGCTGCGGTAAACGCCTATGTGGGGCCGCGGCTGTCGCGCTATCTGGGCCGATTGGCCGATCGCCTGCGTGAGGCGGGCGGCAAGTTCACGCTGCTGATCATGCAGTCCTCGGGCGGCGTTCTTCCGGCCGACGAATCCGCCAACTATGCCGTCGGTACCATCCAGAGCGGTCCGGCCGGCGGCGCCACGGCCTGCGCCCTGTATGCGCGCTCGGCGGCCTTCCCCCGCCTCGTCACCTTCGACATGGGCGGCACCTCTTCGGATATCGCGCTGATCGTCGACGGCGCGCCGCTGGAGCGGCAGGTCACCCCCTTCGACACGCTCAAGATCGCTGCGCCGGCGGTGGATATCGTCAATTTGGGTGCCGGCGGCGGCAGCCTCGCTTGGCTGGATGCCGGCGGTGTGCTGCAGCTCGGTCCCGAAAGCGCGGGCGCGGAGCCCGGACCCGCCTGCTATATGCGCGGCGGCGAGCGGCCGACCGTGACCGATGCCAATCTGGTCCTTGGGTACATCTCGACCGACACCTTCCTCGGCGGGGCCATGTCGCTCTCGGTCGATCTGGCGCGCAAGGCAATCCAGACGCATCTGGCGGAACCGCTGGGCTTGACGGTCGAAGATGCGGCCCGCGCCGTCCATGCACTGGCCAACACGCTGATCGCGGAGGGCATCCGGGCGGCGACGGTGCGCCGCGGTCTCGATCCGCGCGATTTCGCGCTGCTGGGCTTCGGCGGTGCCGCGGGGCTGCATACCGCCTCGGTCGCCGACGAGCTGTCGATCCCGCGCGCCGTAATCCCGTCCCGCGCGTCGGTATGGTCGGCACTCGGCTTCCTGTCCGCCGATGTGCGCCACGACATCGTGCGCTCGGTCGGCGGGGCCATCGGGAATTACGATGCGGCTTGGCTGAAGAATGCCTTCGCGGCGATGGAGGAGGAAGCGCGTCGGCGGCTGGCCGCCGAGGGGTTCGAGCCATCGGAAATGCGGTTCCAGCGCTTCGCCGACTGCCGCTACGTCCGGCAGGTCTACGCCCTGCCCACGACGATCGAGGCGGAAGACCTGACGCAACCGAATCTCGACTGGCTCGTCCGCCGTTTCGAGGGCGTCTACGAGGCGCGCTACTATCACGTCCACCATGCCGAACCGATCCACATCGACAACATCCGTCTCGTCGGATACGGCGAGTTGCCGAGCCTCGCGCTGCCGACTCAGCCCGAAGGCGGCGCTGACTCTTCGGCGGCACGGCGGGGCACGCGGCGCATCCATCTCGACGATTGGGTCGATGCCGGTGTCTACTGGTTCGACGATTTCCGGCCCGGCATGCGGATCGCCGGACCGGCCGTGATCGACTCCGCGACGACCTCGATCCTGCTGCCCGCGCACCACATGGCTACCGTGGACCGCTTCCAGAGCCTCATCATCACGCCGGGAGATGCGTCATGAGCGCCCCTCGCAACACAGCTTCGCCGAACCCGCTCTCGCTCGCCGTCATCCGTCACAAGCTGCATGCCGTCGCCGAGGAGGTCGTGGACACGATGATCCGCACCTCCTTCTCGCCGCTGATGAATCAAAGCTACGACTTCTCTGCCGTGGTGCTGGACGGGAAGTGCCGGCTGCTGACCCAGGCCGAGCGGGTGCCGATCCATATGGGCGCGATCCCCTTCGCCATGCGGGCGATGGCGGACGCCTTCGAGGGCGACGTGAAGCCGGGCGACGTGCTGATGGCGAACGATCCCTACTGGGGCGGCAGCCACATTCCGGATATCACACTGGCGATGCCGGTCTGGCGGGAAGATGCGATCCGGTTCTGGGTCGCGGTGCGCGCTCATCACGGCGATGTCGGCGGCATGTCGGCCGGCGGCTACAGCCCGGGCGCCAAGGAGATCTTCCACGAGGGCATCCGCATTCCGCCGATCAAGCTGGTCCATGCCGGCCGGATCGACGAAAATTTGGTACGCCTGATCGCTACCAACACCCGCCAGCCGGAGGATTTCACCGGCGACCTGATGGCCCAGCTCAGCGCCGTGCGCGTCGGCGAGATGCGACTGGCGGGGCTGTTCGAGCGATACACGGTCGACGAGGTGGAAAGCTGCTCTGAGGGCATCCTGGACGCCGGCGAGGCGTCGATGCGCGCCCAACTCCGCCGCTGGAAGCCGGGCACCTACAAGGCCGAAGCCTTCATGGACGATGACGGATTCGGCAACGACCGCATCCCGATCCGTGCGACCGTCACCATCGGCGACGGCGAGGCGGTGGTCGATCTGTCGGAATCCTCGGACCAGGTGAAGTCCTTCATCAACAGCCCGCTCGCCAACTCCTCCTCCTCGGTCAACGTCGCCTTTCTCTATATGTCCGACGACCAGGCGGCTCAGAACGACGGCAGCATGCGCGCGATCAAGGTCATTACCCGCAAGGGCAGCATCTGCGACCCGCACCATCCGGCGCCGGTCACCGGTTCCACGACGCTCAGCGCCACCGTGATCATCGAGGCGGTGCTGCGTGCCCTTGCCCAGGCCGCGCCGGAGCAGGCGATGGCCGGCTTCGCCCGCCGCTTCCGATTTGCCATGGCGGGTAAAGACCGAAACGGCAAGCCCTTCATCTGGCACTATTTCTCGAACCGTGGCGGCGCCGGCGGCAATGCCGAGAACGATGGATGGCCGAATCTCGGCGTGCTGCACAATCCCGGCGGCAGCCCGTCGCCCAGCGTCGAACGTACCGAACTCACCTATCCCATGGTCGTCGAGGAATACTCGCTGCGCCAGGATTCCGGCGGTGCCGGCCGCCGGCGCGGCGGCCTCGGCGGCGTCTACAAGCTGCGCTACGAAGGCAGCGAACCCGCAGTGATGAACCTGGCCGGCGAAGGCGTGAAGGTGCCACCGCACGGCCTTGCCGGCGGCAGGGAAGCAGCGGTCCACGACTACGCCCTGCTCCGCGAGGGCAAGCTGCTGCCGCTTGGCACCAAGGAGAACGGGGTCGCCCTGCTCCCTGGCGATGTCGTCGTCTGCCAGTCGGCAGGCGGCGGCGGCCACGGCGATCCGGGCGAACGGGAGCCCGAGCGCTTGGCGAGCGACGTGGCGAACGGATACGTCTCGGCCGAAGCAGCGCAACGAGATTATGGAGCGGTAGCCGCCGAATGAGGATTTCGGCCGTCGCTGTGATTGCCGTCACTGTGGGATATAGACAATTTTAGTGATAGTCTGACTATCCGAGTCCGACATCCGGCTTCTGCCGAGTCGAGCAACCGCCGCGGGGGGCGGAGATAGTTATGGCTGATGGCAACGATATCCTGATCGACGGGATCGCGACCTCGTCCGACGAGGGCGACGCAACGGTCATTAGCGCGGGCGGCGCAGACATTGTCGTCGTTCCGCTCGGCGACATGATCCTGCACGCGGATTACGCGCGGATCGGCCCCGATCTGCGGCTCACCGGCCCTGACGGCCAAGTTGTCGTGATCAAGGGATTTTTCGCGGGCTCGCAGCCCCCTGCGCTGGAAACGGCCGGGGGCGCTCAGATTCCGGCCGATCTCGCGGCAAAGCTTGCCGGCCCCGACATGCTGGGCAAGCTCGCTGGCGGAAATGGCGACGATCAGATTTTGGGCGGTCCCGGCGGGGACAATCTCGTCGGCGATCCGATCGGCCATGTCGAGACCGCGCAGGGCGAGGTAAAGGTCGTCCGGGCCGACGGCACCACGGTCGTCCTCCAGCCGGGCGATCCGATCTTTCAGGGCGATACCATCGTCACCGGCACCGGCGGCGCGGTGGGCGTGCTGTTCGTCGACAAGACCACGATGGGCCTGGGCGAGGATGCCCGCATGGTCATCGACGAGTTGGTCTTCGATCCGGCGACCAAGCTTGGCTCGCAGCTGTTTTCGCTGGTGCAAGGCACCTTCGTCATTGCCAGCGGCGAAATCGGCAAGCTGTCCCCCGACAGTGTCGAAATCCGCACGCCGGTCGCCACGATCGGCATCCGCGGCACCAAGTTCGGCGTCTCGGTCGACTCGCAAAGCGGCGAGACCATGGTCTCGATCTTCGAAGGCGCGGTCGAAGTCCGGAACAGCCACGGTTTTGCGGAACTGCGCGAAAGCTGCGAGTCCGTCTTCGTCTCCAGCCAGTACGATCCGATCGGCACGATCTTCGCCATCGACGAAGTTCAGAAGATCCACATTTTCGGCAAGGCGCTTCGGTTCGCTCCGCATCAGCCTCGTCTCGACATCGAAAACCTGCATCCGCGCGACG
>JBFWNZ010000265.1:0-5523 GCA_050250795.1 Alphaproteobacteria bacterium
ATCGGCCAGGACAAAAAGCTCGACCCGATGTATGCGGCGATGGTCAACTCGCATGCCTCGGCCGCCTATGTCTTCGACGACACGCATCTGGCGACCGTGGTGCATCCCGGCTGCACCGCCGGCCCGGCAGCCCTGTCGGTCGGCGAGATGGTCGGCGCCTCGGGCGCGGAACTGCTGAACGCGGTGGCGCTCGGCATCGAGGTGCAGATCCGGCTGGCCCGTGCCATCAACCAGCCGCCGGCCAAGGGCAACATGGGCTGGTACACGACCAGCGTGTGCGGCACCATCGGCGCCGCCGCCGCGGCCGCGAAGCTGCTGAAGCTTGACCTTCAGAAGACGATCTACGCGCTGGGCCTGGGCGCCGTGCAGGCCGGCGGGTTCCGCGCCGCGCATGCCACGATGTGCGTCAGCTTCGCCCCCGGCATGCAGACCCGCGACGGCGTTGCCGCCGCCCTCTATGCCCAGAAGGGTATCAACTGCTCGAACCACGTTCTCGAAGGCCGCTACGGCTTCGGCAGCGTGTTCGCCATCGAGCCGCATATGGCGAATGCGACCGACGCGCTGGGCCGCACCTGGTGGACGCTGGAGAACACATACAAGCCCTATCCGTCGGGCATCGTGATCCATCCGCTGGTCGATGCGGCGCTGAACGTCTATCGCAGCGGCAAGGTCGACGCGGAGAAGATCAAGAGCGTGCATCTGCGGGTCAACCCGATGTGCCTCGTGCTGTGCGACCGCCCGGACCCGAAGACGCATTACGATGCCCAGGTCAGCGTCTATCACTGGGTCGCCGCATCCCTGCTCTGGGGCAAGGCGGGCATCCCGGAATCGCTGGAACCGGCGGTTCACGACCCGAAGATGAAGGCGCTGCGCGCGAAGATCACGGCCAAGGCCGACGACAAGGTGCGCGACGACGAGGGCTTCATGACCATCGAGATGCAGGACGGCACCAAGATCGAGGAGCATATCGAGCACTGCATCGGCGGCATGGCCAATCCGATGACCGACAAGCAACTGGAGGAGAAATTCGCCAGCCAGTCCGACCCGGTGATCGGCGCGGCGCGAAGCAAGGCCGCCATCGCGGCATGCTGGAACCTGCCGAAGTCGTCGACCGCCGATCTGGTAAAGCTGCTGACGAAATCGGGCTGATCGCCCGCAGGCTGCGGCCGGGCCTCAGCGCCCGGCCGTCACGCTGCCGCGCTCGATGGCATAGCCCAGATCGACCATGTCGATCAGGTGGCGCTCGTTGGAATCCGCCACCAGAACCGACAGCCCCTCGCCCTTGAGCCCGGCGATGACCTGGGCCAGCCGGTTCGCCAGCGCGGGCGCCACGCCCTCGAAGGGTTCGTCAAGCAGCAGCAGCCGCGTGCCGCATAACAGGGCGCGGGCCAGCGCCACCATCTTCTGCTGGCCGCCGCTGAGCTGGTTGGCGCGGCGGTCGCGGAACTCCTTCACCTCGGGCATCAGTTCGTAGACCCAGGCGAGGCGGTCGGCGGCATCCTCCATCTGCGTCGCCCAGGCCGGCAGCAGCACATTGTCCTCGGCCGTGAACTCGGGCACCAGCTTGCGGTCTTCGGGCATGTAGCCGATGCCCATCGGCGCACGGCGATGCGGATGCGTCTTGAGCAGGTCGTAATGCTCGAACCCGATGCTGCCGCTGCGGGCCGGAAGCAGCCCCATGATGCTGCGCATCAAGGTGGTCTTGCCCGCACCGTTGCGGCCGATCAGGCCGCACATCGCCCCGGCCGGCACCTCCAGCGACACGCCGTCGAGCACCCGTACCGCGCCGATATAGACATCCAGTCCGGAGATTCGAAGCATCGATCCCTCCGTCAGGCCGCGTCGCCGTGCAGCGTGTCGCCGATCACGTAGCGGCGCACCTGCGCGTCGGCCAGCACCGCATCCGGCGGACCGTCGGCGATCACCCGGCCGTCATAGAAGGCCAGAACGCGGCCGGCATAGCGGGCGACCACCTCCATGTCGTGCTCGATGAACAGCACCGTCACCTTCTGGTCGCGCAGGGCGCCGATGACGATGTCCATGATCTGGAACTTTTCCCCCGCCGCGATGCCGCTGGTCGGCTCGTCCAGCATCAGCACCTCCGGCGAATGCACGGTCGCCATCGCGATATCGAGCAGCTTGCGCACCCCCTGCGGCAGGGTTTCCGCCGGCTGGTCGCTGTAGCCGTCGATCTGGAACCGCGCCAGGGTCGCGGCGCAACGCTCCAGGCGATCCGGCTGGGCGATGGGCTGCCACATCGGCATGCCGCGGGATTCGGCGATTGCCATGGCGGTCAGCAGATTCTCGAAGACGCTGACGGACCGGAATATCTGCGGGATCTGGAACGACCGGCAGATACCGGCGACCGTCGTGTCCTTGGGCCCCAGATGGGTGATGTCGCGCCCCTTGAACAGGATGCTGCCGCTGTCCGGCTTGATATAGCCGGTGACCATGTTGACGAAGGTGGTCTTGCCGGCCCCGTTGGCCCCGATCACGCCGACGACCGCGCCCTCTTCGATGGCGACATTGATGTCGCTGGCGCCGCGCACGGCACCGAACGACTTGTTCAGGCCCTTCGCTTCAAGAACGGTCGGCATGTCGGATTTCCGCGCGCCGGCGGACGAGCAGGCTCCACAGCCCGTCCGGCAGGAACATGATGCAGGCCAGCAGGGCGATGCCGACGATCATCTGCCAGACATGCGGCGCATATTCGAGCGCGAAGGAGCGCAGCAGTTCGAAGATGATCGCCCCCAGGAAGGGCGCGACCGGATGGCCGGTGCCGCTCAACACGGTGACGAAGACGAACTCGCCCGATTGCAGCCAATAGACACTCGTCTCCGGATCGATATGGCCGACGCCGATGGCCGCGATGGTGCCGCCCAGCCCGGCCAGCGCGCAGGCCATGACATATTTCGCATGCACCGCCCGCTCCACGGAGAAGCCCAGATACTCGACCCGGATCTCGTTATCGCGGATGGCGGTGGTGAGATGGCCCATCGTGGAATTCAGATAGCGGTGGACGAGATAGCCCGCCCCGATCACCAGCGCGACCGTGACCACATAGAGCGTCCACTGGCTGTCCAGCCCCTGGGGCGCATAGCCGGCGAAGGTCACATTGACGATGTTGAACCCGTCCGTGCTGCCGAGATGCTCGCTGTTCACCAGCAGGCCGAACAGGATCATCGAAAAGGCGAGGTTGAGCATCGCGAAGAACAGGCCGCGATAGCGCCGCAGCAGGAATCCCAGCAGGAAGGCGACCAGCGCGGCCACCGCGGTGCCGGCGATCATCAGCACGAAGGCGTCGGCGATGCCGGTCAGTCGCGGCAGCAGGCCGACCGTATAGGCGCCCAGGCCGTAATAGAGGCCCTGGCCGAACGAGACCAGGCCGGTGCGCCACAGCACCATCAGGCCGAGCACGACCAAGCCCTTGGCCAGTCCGATCAACCCCAGGAAGGTCGCCCAGTCGGGCAGAAAGATGCTGGCAATCGCGAGCGCAATCGCGATCAGCCCGATATGGCGCTGCCAGGCGGGCGCGGCACGCGTCATATCTTGCGCGCCTCGGCGCGGCTGAACAGACCCTGCGGCCGGAAGACGAGCACCAGCGACATGACCGCATAGATCACGAACAATTCGACGATCGGCAGAAGATGCACCGCCGCCGCGCGGCTGAGGCCGACGATAAGGGCGCCGATCACGGCGCCGCCGATGCTACCCAGCCCGCCGATGACCACGATGGCGAAGGCCAGAACGATCACCTCGACGCCGATCCCCGGCGTGACCGAAATCTTCGGCGCGGTCACCGCGCCGCCCAGCGCCCCCAGCATGGCGCCGATCACGAAGGTGATGGTGAAGAAAGCGGTGACATTGATGCCGAAGGCCGTCGCCATCTCACGGTCATGGATCACCGCCAGCAGAAGCCGGCCGTTGCGGGTCCGGTTCAGCCCCCACCAGACGACGGCGCCCAACAGACCCGCGAATACGATCAATGCAAGGTCGTAGTTGGAGAAGAACAGGTCGGCGATGTCGGTGTTGCCGAGCAGGCTATAGGGTTGATAGGCGAAATACGGGCTGCCGCCCCAGACGTTGAGGATGACATCCTCGAAGATCAGGAAGGCGGCAAAGGTGACGAGGACGATAACCACCTCGTCCTGCCCGTACATGAAGCGCAGCAGGCCGCGTTCAAGCAGCAGGCCGAGCACCAGCCCCACCAGGATCGCGGCGAGACCGATCAGCAGGAAGGCGCCCATCGGCTCCCATCCGGCCTCGAAATAGATGCCGATGGCCGAGGCGGAGACATAGGCGCCAAAGGCATAGAAGCTGCCATGCGCGACATTGAGGATGCGCATGACGCCGCAGATGAGGGTCAGGCCGAGCGCAACCAGGAACAGCCAGGAGGCATAGACCATGCCGTCCACGAGAATGGCGATTGCGGTGAGCATCGTCGGGAAGCCGTTTCGGACGGAGGGGCCGGCGGCGGGCGGGCAACCCGCCGCACCGCCGGCCTAATCCGCTGCTAGCACTTGGCGCCCTGCATGCCGCCCTTGATCCAGTCGACGCTGCTCACACCCTCCGGCGGATTGACGCATTCCGCCGGGAAATAGCGCACATCGACGAGGGTCGGGGTTCCCGTCTTCTTGTCGTACTTGTACTTGCCGTACGCGGCCTCGGTGATCGCCTGATGCCCTTTGCCGAGCGCCAGCTTCACCGTGGTGCCGAACGCCTCATAGGTCTTGCCGACCAGGGCATCCGCCGCCTGCTCGGAGGTCGGCTTGGTCCCGCCCGTCTTCTTGGCGGCATCGTCATAGGCGACCTTCAGCGCCAGCACCGCCTGGGCCATCTGGTAAGCCGGATAGGTCGGCGGCGTCGCGTACTTGTCCTCGTAGTTCTTGCGGAACCAGCGGTTCAGTTCCGTGTCGCGGGCCATCACGCCGTATGGGCCGCGACCGCCGAGGATCAGGCCGTCGGGCATCTGCGCGCGCAGACGGAACATCGCCGTCTCGCCCGTCGTCAGCACCAGCTTGGTCTGCTTGTTCAGGCCGCGAGCCGCCGCCTGAAGGATGAAGCTCTCGACATCGCCGCCCCAGAGCGAGGAATGGACGACATCGGCCTTGCTGACCGACAGCTTGGAGATTTCGGCGTCGTACTGGCCCTGGAACAGCTTGGGATACAGCGTGTCCTTATCCGCGGCCTTCGGCGCCAGCACCTGCATGGCGGCCTGGAAGTCCCGCCAGGAGTCCTGGCCCCAGGCGTAGTTCTGGTTGATGCCCTGATAGCTTTTCACGTTCTTCATGTCGGCCATCACATAGCGCGCAGCCGCGACGCTGTCGGTGATCGAGTGCGAGATCGTGCGGAAGACGTAGCGGTAGTCGTTCTCTTCGAAGATGCGCGGCGTGCCGCAGTCGAAGAGGATCGTGAAGGTCTTGAGCTCCTCGGCCACCGGCGCCGCAGCGAGGCAGCTGCCGGAGGAGATGTAGCCGACGACCGACTCCACACCCTGGCGCTGCACCATGTTGCGCAGATCCG
>JBFWNZ010000266.1:0-5519 GCA_050250795.1 Alphaproteobacteria bacterium
AAGCGAACCTGCGGGCCATTTCCCCCGCGTCGTGATGCAAGAGCAAGAGGCCTCCACTATGGTCAAGAAAATCGTAGCCTTCGCCGTTGCGGCATTGGTTCTCGCCGGGTGCGAGAACACCACCGGCATGGGCACCAAGCAGACCGGCGGCACGCTGGTCGGCGCCGGTCTGGGCGCGCTTGCGGGTTCGCAGATCGGCTCCGGCGGCGGCAAGCTGGCCGCGGTCGCCATCGGCACGCTGGTCGGCGGCTTCCTCGGCAACGAGGTCGGCAAGTCCCTCGACAACGCAGACCGCGCCGCCGCCAATCAAGCCTACGGCCAGGCGCAGGCTGCGCCTGTCGGGCAGACGGTCGCCTGGAACAACCCGAATTCCGGCAACTCCGGCACGATCACGCCGGTGCGCGACGGCACGGATACCCGGACCGGCGCCTATTGCCGCGAGTTCCGCCAGACCGTCACGGTCGACGGCCGGACGGAAGACGCCTATGGCACCGCCTGCCGCCAGCCCGATGGCAGCTGGAAGATCGTGCAGTAACCAGGACGAGGCGCCCCGGCGCCGCCGCCCTCAACAAGGGATGGCGGCGCCGGGCGCGATCCGGGGCATGACGGGGAGACGCGATTGGGGGGCATGAAGGATCCGTATCAGATACTCGGCGTCGCGCGTACCGCCACGGCCGCCGAGATCAAGCAGGCCTATCGGAAGCTTGCAAAGGAACTTCATCCCGACCTGAACCCCGGCGACAGCGTGGTGGAATCGCGCTTCAAGGAAGTATCCGCGGCCTACGATCTATTGTCGGATGCGGACAAGCGCGGACAGTTCGACCGCGGCGAGATCAATCCCGACGGATCGTCGCGGTTCGCCGGCGGTTTCCGGCAGGGCGGACGCGCGGGACCGGATTTCGACGATATCTTCAGCGACCTGTTCGGCCGGCGTCGCGGACGGGCGCGAACGGCAGAGATGCCCGGCAAGAACATCACCTATTCGGTCCAGGTCTCGTTCTCCGACGCGATCCTCGGCACGCGGCGCCGGATCACGCTTTACGACGGCAAAAGCCTTCAGATCGCCATCCCGCCCGGAACCGCCGACGGGCAAACCCTGCGCCTCAAGGGACAGGGAACGCCGGGCATGGGCGGCGGCATCCCGGGCGACGCCCTGGTTCAGGTCCAGGTGGAACCGCACCCGCTGTTCCGTCGCATCGGCGACGACATCGAAATCGATCTGCCGGTGACGCTGGACGAGGCCGTCCTGGGCGGCCGGGTGGATGTCCCGACCGTCGATGGCAAGGTCGCAATGACCGTGCCGGCCGGCGCCAACACCGGCACGCGCCTGCGTCTCAAGGGCAAGGGCGCGCCACGGACCGGCGGGGGACGCGGCGACCAGTATGTCCGCCTGCTGGTCCAGCTTCCCGACAACCCGGACAACGAACTTTCGGAATTCGTGCGCAACTGGGCGAAGCGGCATTCCTACGACGTGCGGCGTCGGCCCGAATTCAAATAGCCGCGCTCAACTCGCGCCGAACCAGGTGATCCCCAGCCAGCTGAGAAGCCGCACGCGCCAGCCGGGCGTCGCCTTCTCGTCGCGCTCGATCAGTTCGACCATCTCGCGCGCCGCCGCCGCATCCGGCGGCGCAAGCAACGTCTTCAGCGGCACATCCATCAGTTCCCTGTCGACCGCGTTCATCCGCTCGACGATCTCGCGAAAGCGCGGGCCCCAGCTCTCGCCGGCCAGCGTATGCGAGGATGGCGGGGTCAGACGCATGCCCATGGCGCTGTACAGGTCGTTCAGGCTCAACCGTTCCAGATCGCGTGCGAGCAGATATTCGTTGCGTTCGCTGGGTATGACATAGCGCGCCGCGATCAGCTGGCGCAGCGCGGCCGTCACCGCCGCCGGGCCGACCTGGGCCGCCCGCAGCATCGCGCGGCGGCTGAGCCCCCGGCCGCGACGCTGGGCGACAAGCAGCGCGTGCAGGATGCCGAGCGCGGCGGACAGGCGCCGGGACGGCGGCGGATCGCTGGTTTCGACCACCCGCAGCCCGACGCGCCATTCCGGCAGGGCTGCTGCAATCTCCGCCCCCAGCAGCACCACCATCCAGGTGACATACATCCAGATCAGGAAGATCGGAAACGCCGCCAGCGCGCCGTAGATCGTCTGATAGGACGGAAAACTCGCCAGATACCAGCCGAAGCCGCGCTTCAGCAGCTCGAACAGGATGCCGGCCACGACGCCGCCGGCCAGCGCATCGGCGCGCCGGACCGGATAATGCGGGATCACCAGATAGACGATGGAGAAGCCGACGATCTGCAGCAGCAGCGGAACCAGCCCCGCCAGCCGCTGCAGCGGCGTCGCGAGCACATCGCCGCCGGTCGCCTGGGCAACGGCGAAAAAGTAGCTGGACAGCGACAGGCTGGCGCCGAACAGAAGCGGCGTGAGCGTGAGGACCGCCCAGTAGACGAGAAGCTGGGCCAGAACCGGGCGCGGCTCCGCGACCCGCCAGATCGAATCGAAGGTCCGGCTGACCGTCGCCAGCAGCATGAGCGAAGTGACGACGAGAAAGACGACACCGACGGCCGTCAGGCTGCCGGTCTGCGCCGTGAATGCCTCAAGGTGCTCTTGCACCACGGACCCCACGCTGGGGACGAAGTTCTCGAAGACGAATGCCTGGATCTGGTCCCGCGCGTCGTCGAAGGCGGGAAAGGCGGAAAAGATGGCAAAGCTGATCGCGGCCAGCGGAACCATGGCCAGCAGCGAGGTATAGGCAAGCGCACCGGCGCGGCTGGACCCGTCATCGACGACGAAGCGGCGGCCGACATAGGCCACGAATCGCAAGCCGTCATGCAACCACACTCCCAGCGCCCCCGCCATCGGGCGGGAATGCCCGCCCCTGTCGAACCAAAGCATCGCAACCTCCAGCCCAAGGATTTTGGGGCGCTTCGGCATCAGGGCAAGTCGGGAATGCGTGCCCCCACACCTAGTATGTTTTTTCCCTTATGCTGTTGTATAAGTGCCCCATCGTCCTGGGGCGGAACCTTGCGCGCCCCGGCGCGGCATTTCGGACGGGAGGAACATGACGGATCCGCAGCCGTTGATGGCCGGAAAGCGCGGCCTGATCATGGGGGTCGCCAACGACCGGTCGATCGCCTGGGGCATCGCCAAGACGCTCGCGCAGCATGGCGCCGAGCTGGCATTCACCTATCAGGCAGAACAGCTTGAACGGCGCGTCCGCCCGCTGGCGGAATCCGTCGGCTCGGGCTTTATGGTTCAATGCGATGTCTCGAAGGACGAGAGCATCGACACCGCCTTTGCCGAGCTGGAACGGGTCTGGGGCGGCATCGACTTCCTGGTCCATGCCATCGCCTTCTCCGACAAGTCGGAACTGACCGGCAAATACGTCAACACCAGCCGGGCCAACTTCCAGCTGACGCTGGACGTTTCCTGCTATTCGTTTACCGCCGTCACCCAGCGTGCCGCCCGCCTGATGACCAATGGCGGCAGCATCGTGACGCTGACCTATTACGGCGCCGAACGGGTGATGCCGCACTACAACGTCATGGGTGTCGCCAAGGCGGCGCTCGAAGCCAGCGTACGCTATCTCGCCGTCGATCTGGGCGGACAGGGCATCCGCGTGAACGCGATTTCGGCCGGCCCGATCAAGACGCTGGCGGCGTCCGGGATCGGCGATTTCCGGCACATCCTGAAATGGAACGAACTGAACTCGCCGCTGCGCCGGAACGTCAGCCTGGAGGATGTGGGCAATTGCGGCCTGTACTTCCTGTCCGATCTCTCCGCCGGCGTAACGGGCGAAGTGCATCACGTGGACAGCGGATATCACACGGTCGGCATGGTCTCGATCGATGCGGCCGAGGAAGTCGGCAGCCTGCTGGCCAGCCTGAAGCACAAGGCATAACAGCGCCAGGCGCCCGAAGATGTCCGGCAACGGGTTCGGCCATATCTTTCGCTTCACGACCTGGGGCGAGAGCCACGGTCCCGCCATCGGCTGCGTCGTCGAAGGGGTGCCGCCGCGGCTGAGCCTGAGCGAGGCGGATATCCAGCGCGACCTCGACCGCCGGCGTCCCGGGCAGTCCCGCTATACGACCCAGCGCCGCGAACCGGACGAAGTGAAGATCCTGTCCGGCGTGTTCGAGGGTCTGACCACCGGTACGCCGATCGGCCTCCTCATCGAGAACACCGACCAGCGCAGCCGCGACTATTCCGACATCATGGACCGGTTCCGCCCCGGTCATGCCGACTACACCTACTGGGCCAAATACGGCATCCGCGACTATCGCGGCGGCGGACGATCATCCGCGCGCGAGACGGCGATGCGCGTGGCCGCCGGCGCCATTGCGCGCCGCGTGCTGGGCGAAGGCATCCGCATCCGGGGCGCCATGGTCCAGATGGGTCCCCACGGCATCGACCGCAGCCGCTGGGACTGGGACGAGGTCGGCCGCAATCCCTTCTTCTGTCCGGACGCCACGGCGGCCGGGGAATGGGCGGCGCATCTGGACGCGGTTCGCAAGGCAGGTTCGTCGGCGGGCGCCGTGATCGAGGTGGTGGCCGACGGCGTGCCCGCGGGGCTGGGCGCACCGCTTTACGACAAGCTGGACGCGGACATCGCCAAGGCGATGATGAGCATCAACGCCGTCAAGGCCGTCGAGATCGGCGATGGCTTCGCCGCTGCGGCGTTGAACGGCGAGGACAATGCCGACGAGATGCGGATGGGCCCGGACGGCAAGGTCGCGTTCCTGTCGAACCATGCCGGCGGCATCCTGGGCGGTATTTCCAGCGGCCAGGACATCGTGGTGCGGTTCGCCGTGAAACCGACCAGCTCGATCCTGTCGCCGCGGCGCACCGTCACCGTCGATGGCCGCGAAACCGATATCCAGACCAAAGGACGGCACGATCCCTGTGTGGGACTCCGCGCGGTTCCGGTCGGCGAAGCGATGCTGGCCTGCGTGCTGGCCGACCACCTGTTGCGCCACCGCGCCCTGGGCGGCTGAGGCCGCGTCCTCTCGCCGCAGAACGGGCTTCATTTTCGCGAATTGTTTACAATTTTCAGTGTTATGATATCGCTTCCGCGGAGGGGCGGGCGAGTCGGGGCAGAGGATCATGCAGCGTCTATTGGGCGGCTGTGCCGCCTTGGTAATTTTCTGTGCGGCGGCGTCCGGCGCGGACGCAGCGCAAGCCGGGAAGACGCCGATGTATTGGGCGTTCCTCGATCGTCCCTCGCCGATACAACCGCAGCCCGTATCGTTCGTTGCCGCGATGAACGCCAAGATGTACGGGCCGATTCAGGCCCCCGTCTACGGTTCGAACACGCAGAGCGAAGGGTGGAGCGAGGCCGAACAGGGCGCCGTGGGCTGCATCGTCGGCGGCACTGTGGGTACTACCGCCTCGCTCTATATCGGCGCCGCCAACATCATCAACCTGATCGCCGGCGGCGGCGCCCCGCCCGCGTCCCCGGCAGCGCGGTATGCCGCCGTGGCCGGCGTGGTGTACGCGACCTTCTGCGCCGGCGGCC
>JBFWNZ010000267.1:0-5509 GCA_050250795.1 Alphaproteobacteria bacterium
AGGTCGCGGTTTCCGGCCGCATGCGCTGGGGCAACGCCCTGTTCGCGGCGCTGGGCTTCGCGATCAAGCCGCATTTCCTGATCTTTCCGGTGCTGGCCGAGGGCTATGTCCTGCTCCGGCGCGGCGTAGGGCCGGCCCTGGGGGATGCCGTGCCCTGGGCGATGGGCGGGGTTTTCGTCCTGTACGCGCTGTTCGTGCTGCTGGCGATGCCGGACTATCTGACCTTCGTCGTGCCGCTGGCGCAGCACAACTACCTTCAGCTCGGTCTGGGGCCCTGGAACGTCCTGCTGCATTCGCAGCTGACGATTCCGGCCGGGCTGTTTCTGCCGCTTTTGCTGATCGCCTTCGCGCTCCGCAAGAGCCATCTGTCCAGGCTGGTCGCGCTGGCCGGTATCGGCAGCATTCTGCAGGCTGTCGCCCAGGGAAAGGGCTGGCCCTATCACGTACTGCCGACCGAGATCTGCCTGCTGCTGCTGGGCGGGACGCTACTCTGCGACATGCTCGACCGTCCGAAGGCGGATCGGGCCCGGGCCTGGACGGCCGGCGCGGGTACGGGATTCCTGCTGCTCTGCTATGTCCTGGCGGCGCTGATCCGGCCGACCTTCTATTTCCGCGGCGAGTTCGAGGACGGCCGGCCGGCGAGGCTGCTCGCCGAAATCGAGAAATATGCGCCCGGCCAGCCGGTGCTCGTGCTTTCGCCGGGTGTGTATCCCTTCTTCCCGGTGCTGAACTATGCCGGATCGATCATGGCGACCCGATTCATGACGATGTGGGTACTCCAGGGGGCCTATGCGACCTGCGAGCCCGGGGCGCCGCGCTATCGCAAGCCGGAGGAGATGGATTCGGCAGAGGCCTTCGTCTACGAGTCGGTGGCGCAGGATATCGACCGCATAAAGCCGCGGCTGATGATCGTCGATCGCTATCCCGGCATCCCGGTCTGCGAGGATCGCGATTTCAATTTCCTGGATTATTTCCGGCAGCACCCCATGTTCGAGGCGAACTGGGAACAATACCTGTATATCGGCAACCTCGATGGCGAACTGTTCCTCTATCTGCGCCAGCCGGAGTGAGGCGGCATGCGCCGCGACCTGATCGCGCTCGCCGGGTTCGTTTTGCTATGCCTCGCGGTCGGCGGCCTCGGCAGCGTCGCGACGGCCAGCAGCGTCGGGTCCTGGTATCAGCAACTGGCGAAACCGTCCTTCAATCCGCCGGATTGGGTCTTCGCCCCCGTCTGGACCACGCTGTATGTCATGATCGCAATCGCCGGCTGGCGCGTTTGGCGCCGCCGGGCGCTGCGCGGCTTGCCGCTCATGGCCTATGCGCTGCAACTCGCGCTGAATCTGCTCTGGACGGTTCTTTTCTTCGGGCTGCGCAGTCCCGCGGCCGGTGCGGTCGAGATCGTGCCGCTGTTCGCGGCGATCCTGTGGACGGCCGTGCTCTTTCTGCGGCACGACAGATGGGCCGGATTGCTGTTCCTGCCGTATCTGTTGTGGGTCGGGTTCGCGGCCGTCCTGACCGTTGCGATCTGGTCCCTGAACTGATCAGCGCCGTCGCGCCGCGAACAGCCAGCTTGCGACCAGCATCGCGACACCGACGGCAATGAAGACCGGCTCGTGATCGGTTCGGTCGATGGCCAGGCCGACGACGGCGACCCCGGCGGCCTGTCCCGCGAACAGGCAGAAGGCGAAGGCGGACACGGCAAGCCCCCGGGCGTCCGGCGCCATCTGCGTGGCGTTCGTCTGCAACGTGTTGTGCACCATGAACAGGCCCAGCCCCAGCATCACGATCAGGGGAATTGTCATCCACCAGACGGTCGCAGCCGCGAGGCCGGCGAAGCCGCAGACGAGCAGGCCGCCGCCGACCCGCAGCAATCCGACCTCGCCGAAGGTCGGGACGAACCAGCCGGCGAACAGGCTGTAGCACATGCCGCCGACGCCGAAGCCGCCGAGCATGAGGCCGATGGTGGCGTAATCGAGCCCGAAATCGTGCCGCAGATAGCTGCCGGTGAAGGGAAAGGCGCCGAAGAACAGGAACCCTTCCAGGAAGATCATCGACAGGATTGCGCGCGGATTGCTCTCGCGCAGCAGGCCGAGATAACGTCGGGCCAGGCGCCTGGGATCGAGCGGGGCATCGCTGCGCGTCCGTACGACGCGGGGCGAGCGGAATTCCGTCCAGAGCAGGACGGCGACGATCAGATAGGCGCTGCCGAGGGCGAGGAACACCGTCCGCCAGCTGACGAACTCGATCAGCACGCCGGCGATGGACTGGCCCATGACCACGCCCATCAGGTTGCCGGTCAGAATGCGCGCCAGCACCGCCTGGCGCTTCTCATAGGCGACCACGTCCCCGACATAGGCGAGCAGGGTCGGCACCACCGCCGCCGTGGTTGCCCCGGCCATCAGCCGCAAGGCCGCCAGCGCGCCCAGCGACTGGGCCCAGGCCGCCGCGGCTATGGTCAGGGCGGAAACGGCCATCGCCAGGGTGATCAGGCGGAACTTGCCGAAGCGGTCGCCGATCGGGCCGTAGACGAGTTGGAACAGGCCGTATGCGACCGAGAACGCGGTCACGACGATCGAGACGGTTCCCAGTCCGACGGCGAATTCCTGCGCGATCTTCGGCAGCAGAGGGTCGGTGATGCGCAGGCAGGCGCCGACGCAGAACGAGGCGCCGGTCAGGGTCAGGATGGTGCGGAGGCTGGCGGGCGCGGCGGGGGTCGGTCCGGTCGACATGCGCCGGATTGAGTCACAGCCGGCGGCTTTATGAAAGCGGAAATCCGCGGCCGTCGATTCCGGGTCCATCTATCCGGCGCTCCGAGGCTATAGTGTCGGCCATTGCGGCGCCGGGGCATGCCGCACCGAAGCAGGGAGACGAGGATGCGGAGCATTGCTGCGGCGATGGGGGCGACGGTTCTGGCTCTTGCCGGGCTGCTGATGGCGGTGCCGGCAACGGCAAAGACCATCCGCGATTGTCCGGACTGTCCCCAGCTCACGGTCATCCCGGCCGGCAGCTACACCATGGGGTCGCCCGGGGCCGAGGAAGGGGCGGAAATCAACGAGGGGCCGCAGCGCCGCGTCGACATCGCCTACCGGCTTGCGGTCGGCACCTACGAGGTGACGGTCGGCCAGTTCCGGGCCTTCGTGAAGGCGACGAAATATGCGGCGGAGGGATGCTGGCTGGGCAACGCGGTCATCGGCTTCGATCTGGACCCTGCGGCCGGCTGGTGGGTGCCGGGCTATGAGCAGACGGAGGATTCGCCGGTCGTCTGCGTCAATTGGGACGATGCCCAGGCCTATCTGCGCTGGCTGTCGCAGAAGACCGGCAAGCCTTACCGGCTGTTGACCGAGGCCGAGTGGGAATATGTGGCGCGCGCCGGTGCGACGGGCCGTTATCCCTGGGGCGAGCAGGCCAGCCGCAAATACGCGAATTTCGGCGAGTCCGAGTGCTGTGCCGGTGCCGCCGAGGCCGAGGACAAGTGGGTCGAGGCCGCGCCGGTCGGCAGTTTTCCGCCGAACAAGTTCGGTGTGCACGACATGCTGGGCAATGTCTGGGAGTGGGTCGAGGACTGCTGGCACCAAAGCTATGCCAAGGGACCGGTCGACGGCTCGGCATGGATCAAGGCGGGCCTGTGCGAGACGCGCGGCGTGCGCGGCGGCTCTTGGTTCGACATACCCGACCTGTTGCGGCTCGCCTACCGTCACAAGGACGACAAGGGCGCGCGCATCATGCTGCTGGGGTTCCGGGTCGCGCGTCCGGAGTGACGGGCGACCCGCCGATCCCTATGCCTTGCGGACCGATTTTCTGACCTTGATCGGCCCTGCCTGAGCAGCGGCTTCTCGATCCGCAGCTTCCTTGGCCAAGCGCAACGCCCGTAACCGGGCCGTGTGCGCCTCTTCCTGCAGCTTGGCCTTCTCGCGTTCCTTGCGGGCCTTTTTCTCCGCCTGCGTAACCTTTGCGAACCGGTCTTCTGCGACTTGCCTCGCGTCTAATCCACCGGAATTCTTCGGCATCATTGCGGCATCCCCCTGTTCGCTGTGAGCGGTCTGTCGTGCTCCCACTGTGTTCTCAATCGCTCGTCGGTGAAATTATACAGATCGTGATCGAGGAATGCGCGTGCAACACCGCTTCGACGCGAGGAAGGGGATTGGTGTCTCTACCGCTTTACGGGGGCACCGCGGCGCGCCATTCTGGCGGAAACATCAAGTGTTCCCGCATTGTGGAGCCGAACCGACGGGAGGAGACGGACGATGTCAAAGCGCAGGACATTTTCACCGCGCGGTGTGATTCCGGCGACGCTTCTCGCCTTCGACGGCGATCTCGGCATCGATGAGGCCGCGACTCGGGCACATCTGCGTCATGTGGCGGCCGTCGACGGATTGTCCGCGATCACGGTGAACGGCCACGCATCCGAGGTTCACGCCTGCAGCTTCGACGAACAGCGGCGCATTCTCGATCTGTCGTTGGACGAGGTCGGCGACCGGCTGCCGCTGATCGACGGCGTCTATGCCGACGGCAGCCTGGAGGCGGCGCGGATCGCCCGCATGGCCGAGACCGCCGGCGCCTCCGCGCTGCTGGTGCTGCCGCCGCAGAGCATGATCATGGGCGGCCAGATGCGGCCGGAGATGGCGCTGGCGCATTTTCGGACGATCGCCGACGCGACCGATCTGCCGATCATCCTGTTCCAGTATCCGATGGCCAGCGGCCTGGGGCATCCGATGGAGACGCTGCTGCGGCTGGTCGAAGCCGTGCCGTCCATCGTCGCCATAAAGGACTGGTGCAACGAGCCGATGCGGCACGAGCAGCATATCCGCGTGCTGCAGTCCCTGCCGCGGCCGGTTTCCGTGCTCACGACCCACAGTTCCTGGCTGATGGCTTCGCTCGCCATGGGCGCCGCCGGTCTGCTGTCCGGTGCCGGCAGTGTGATCGCCGCCCTTCAGGTCGAATTGTTCCGGGCGGTGCAGGCCCGCGATCTGGCACGCGCGCAGGCCGTGAACGACCGCATCTATCCGGTGGCCCAGGCGTTCTACACCGCCCCCTTCCTCGACATGCACAACCGCATGAAGGAATGCCTGGTTATGCAGGGACTGTTGCCGCGCGCCGTCGTCCGGCCGCCGCTGGTCAAGCTGACGGATGGCGAGATCGCGGGGCTGCGCCGGGCGATGCTTGCCGCAGGATTGATCGAATCCGCGGACGCGACCGCAGCCGAATGACGGCAACCGCCGGATGCATCCGGCGATAAAGGTGTTGACCGAAATGCGCCGCCCGCCGCTATCATGCGGGCCAAGGACGCTGAGAACCGTCCGAAAATCGCAAGACGCCGCAAAAAGGCGCAGCGACATATAGAGCGTGGAGGACGCCCGATGAATTCCCGAATCCGGAGCAGGAGTCTGTTCGCGGGGATGGCCGCCGCCGGTGCGCTGGCCTTTTCTCCGGCAATCGCCCAGGACGCCCCGACCGTGAAGGTCGGTGTGGTCGCTTTCTATACCGGTGCCGCAGCCGGCCCATTCGGTAT
>JBFWNZ010000268.1:0-5501 GCA_050250795.1 Alphaproteobacteria bacterium
CGCCTGCTTCAGCCAGTGTTCCAGCCAGTGGATGTCATAGTCGCCGTCCAGGAAGTCGGGCTGGGCGATGATGCGCTGATGCAGCGGGATCGTCGTCTCGATGCCCGAGATCACGAATTCCTCCAGCGTGCGGCGCAGGCGCATCAGGCATTCGTTGCGCGTGGCCCCATGCACGACCAGCTTGGCGACCAGGCTGTCGTAATGCGGCGGCACGGCATATCCCGCATAGAGGGCGGAATCGACGCGCACGCCCAGGCCGCCCGGTGCGTGATACTCCTGCACCCGTCCCGGCGAGGGGGTGAAGCTGACCGGGTTCTCGGCATTGATGCGGCATTCGATGGAATGGCCGTTCAGCCGCAGCTCCTTCTGCTCCATCCCGATCTCGCCGCCGGCGGCGATGCGCAGCTGGGCGCGCACGAGGTCGAAGCCGGTGATCATCTCGGTGATCGGATGCTCGACCTGGAGGCGGGTGTTCATCTCGATGAAGTAGAACTCACCGTGCTCGTACAGGAACTCGATGGTTCCGGCGCTGCGATAGCCGATCTGGGCGAGGCCGCGGGTCGCGGTCGCGCCGATCTTCTCGCGCAGGGCGGCGTCGAGGGCCGGCGAGGGCGCCTCCTCCAGCACCTTCTGGTGGCGGCGTTGCAGCGAGCAGTCGCGCTCGCCCAGATGGATTACGTTGCCCTGGCCATCGCCCAGCACCTGGACCTCGATATGGCGCGGCTTGGTCAGCAGCTTTTCCATGTAGACGGAATCGTTGCCGAAGGCGGCCTTCGCCTCCTGCCGGCACATCGCCAGCGCCTCGACCAGATGGTCGGCGCTTGGCGCGACCTTCATGCCGCGCCCGCCGCCGCCGGCCGTCGCCTTGATGAGCACGGGATAGCCGATCTCGCGCGCGACGCGCAGCGCCTCGACATCGCTGTCGATGGCGCCGTCCGAGCCGGGCACGGTCGGCAGGCCGAGATCGCGCGCCGCCTGCTTGGCGGTGATCTTGTCGCCCATCAGCCGGATATGCTCGGGCGTCGGGCCGATGAAGGTCAGGCCGTGCTCCTCGACGATCTCGGCGAACTGGGCGTTCTCGGACAGGAAGCCGATGCCGGGATGGATCGCGTCGGCGCCGGTGATGGTCGCCGCCGAGAGAAGCGCGGGGATGTTGAGATAGCTGTCGCGCGCCGCGGGCGGGCCGATGCAGACGGACTCATCGGCCAGCCGGACATGCATGGCGTGGGCGTCGGCCGTGGAATGCACGGCCACCGTCTTGATGCCCATCTCGCGGCAGGCGCGATGGATGCGGAGCGCGATCTCGCCGCGGTTGGCGATCAGGATCTTCTCGAACACGGGGCCCGGCCTGCCGTCAGTCCAGCACGACCAGCGGCTCGCCGAATTCCACCGGCTGGCCGTCGCGCACCATAACCTGCGTCACCCGGCCGGCGCGCGGCGCCGGGATCGGGTTCATCACCTTCATCGCCTCGACGATCATCAGGGTCTGGCCTTCGACCACGGTGTCGCCCGGCTTCACGAAATGCGGGGCGCCCGGCTGCGGCGCGAGATAGACCGTGCCGACCATCGGCGAGGGGATGGCCCCCGGATGCACCGCCGGCTCCCCGCCGGACGCCGCCGGGGCGGCACCGGCCGCCGGCGCCGCCATGGGCGCGGGCGCCGCGAAGCCGGCCACCGGCGCAGGGTCGCGCGCCACGCGGACGACATGGGTGCCGTCGCGCAGTTCGATTTCGGTCAGGGAGGTTTCGTCGAGAAGCGCCGCCAAATCGCGGATAAGCTGGCTGTCGAGCTGGAACTTCGCCATGTCGCGTCCGTTGCCGTTGATCGGGTCAGGCGGGGCCGTCGAGGAGCGCAGCCATCGCATCGATGGCCAGCGCATACCCGGCCGCGCCGAAGCCGCAGATGATACCCGTCGCCACTGCGGAAATAAACGAGTGGCGGCGGAAACCTTCGCGGGTCTGGATATTGGACAGATGTAGCTCGACGATCGGAAGATCGGTCAGCTTGAGCGCATCCAGGATCGCCACCGAGGTGTGGGTGAAGGCGGCGGGGTTGATCACGATGCCGTCCGCACCGGTTCGCGCCGCCTGAATCCAGCGCACAAGCTCGCCCTCGACATCCGACTGCCGGAAATCGACCGCAAGCCCGCGCGCGGCACCGCGCGCCACGGTCAGGCGCTCGATATCCGCCAAGGTGTCGCGGCCGTAGATCTCGGGCTCGCGCACCCCCAGCATGTTCAGGTTGGGTCCGTTGAGCACGAGGACCCGTCGCGCTTCGGCCAAGATGCCCTCCGGCGGCTGCGGGGGCGCTATAGGGCCCCGATTCGCCCGTGGAGGCAAGCCCGGCGCGCCGCGACGATTGATTCGCCGCGCGAAGGGACATATTGAAACGAAGTCGGGAGAGGGCAGTTGGTTGCGGCGGGAGGCCCGCATGCCATTCTACAGATCGTCCGCAGACGGTGCCCGGAATCATCTTGTGATTCCGGCCGTGTATTTTGCGGCGGCATCGCTCTACATCCTGCTGTCCACCTACCTGTTCGGCAGCGCGCTCGACTACAGCAGCGCGATCACATGGGTGGAGACGGGGAAGGGGCTGGCCTTCGTCGCCCTGTCGGCTGCAGTCCTGTGGCTGGTCCTCTACCGCCAATACAAGGCGCGGCGGTTCAGCGAGACGACCTTCCGCAATCTGGTCGAGACCATCGACGACGCCGTCTTCGTCATCCAGATCCCCGAGCGCATCATCTGCTATGCCAATCCCGCGGCGTTGCGGATGTTCGGCTATACGGCCGAGGAACTGGTCGGTAAAGACACGGCCCTGCTGCATTCCAGCGAGGATCAGTTCCTGCAATTCGGGTTCGAGACCGCGACCGCGATTTCGGGCGGGCAGGCACATCGCGGCGAGTATGAGCGGCGGCGCAAGAATGGCGAACTGTTTCCCAGTACCCACTCCATCTCGGTCTTCTCCAGCGACGGCGGCGGGGTCTTCGCGGTCACGGTTATTCAGGACGTCACCCTGCGCAAGCAGCAGGAGGCGACGATCCGCGAGAACGAGGAGCGGTTCCGCCAGTTCGCGGAGAATCTGCGCGAGGTGTTGTGGATCACCGACGCCGAAAAGGCCGAGATGCAATATGTCAGCCCGGCCTATGAAGCCGTGTGGGGGCGGAGTGTCGAATCCCTCTATCGCGAGCCGGCTTCGTTCCTGGAGGCGGTGCACCCGGAGGACCGCGCGCGCGTCGCCGAGCGGGTCCGCCGGCAGGCGCTGGAGGAGTATGACGTCCAGTACCGCATTCTGCGCCCGGACGGCGAGGTGCGCTGGATATGGGACCGTAGCGTGCCGACCCGCGATGTCCGCGGGCGCGTCCATCGTGTCGTCGGCATCGCCGAGGACATCACCGAGATGAAGCGCCGCGAGACGGAACTGGTGCAGGCGCAGAAGATGGAGGCGATGGGCCGGCTGACCGGCGGCATCGCCCATGACTTCAACAATGCGCTGATGGTGATCCTGGGCAATGCGGAGCTTCTGGCCGACGGGATGGCGGCGGGGTCGACGGCCCATCAGCAGGCCGAGGGCATCGTGCAGGCGAGCCGGCGGGCCGGGGAACTGACGCGTCGCCTGATGGCATTCTCGCGGCAGCAGACCCTGCAGCAGGACCGCATCGACCTGAACGCCCTGATCCTCGAAGTGACCACCTTGCTGGACCGCACCCTGGGCGGGAATGTCACGGTCGAGACGCGGCTGGCCGGCGGGCTGTGGCCGGTGATCGCCGACAAGGCGCAGACCGAGTCCTGCCTGCTGAATCTCGCCGTCAATGCGCGGGATGCGATGCCGCAGGGCGGGCGGCTCGTCATCGCGACCGGCAACCGGCATTTCGCGGCTGACGATCCGGCGCGGCCGGGCACCCTGGCGCCCGGCGACTACGCCATGCTGACCGTCTCGGATACCGGCGTGGGCATGGCGCCGGAACTGTCGGCGCGCGTCTTCGAGCCCTTCTTCACCACCAAGGAGGTCGGCAAGGGGACAGGGCTGGGATTGAGCATGGTTTACGGTTTCGTCGTGCAGTCCGGCGGCCATGTGGCGGTGGAGACCGCGCCGGGGGCCGGCGCGACCTTCCGGCTGTATCTGCCGCGCGATCCGGCGGGCGAGCGTCCGGCACCCGCGCCGGTGCCGGACGTGCCGGCGCGCGGGGCCGGGACCGTGCTGCTGGTCGAGGACGACGCGATGGTGCGGGCGCTGGTGGCGACGCAGCTGCGCCGGCTTGGCTATGCCGTGGTCGAGGCCGCAAGCGGCCCCGAGGCGCTGGACCGGCTGGCGGAATGCGGCGACATCGCGCTGATGCTGACCGATGTGATGATGCCGGGCGGGATGAGCGGGCCCCAGCTTGCCGTCGCCGTGCGCGAAAGGCGGCCGTCGCTGCCGGTGCTGTTCGCGTCCGGATATGGCGAGCAGGGCGAATTCGCCCGCGTCGGCCTGCCGCCCGATACGCCGCTGCTGCGCAAGCCGTTCCGCCTGGGCGAACTCGCCCAGGCGCTGCGGCGGGCGCTGGAGGGCTAGCGGCCCACGAAAGAGGGCTTCTGCTTGGCCAGGAACGCCTTGTAGCCGCGCTGGAAGTCCTCGGTGTCGTAGCAGTCGAAGCCTTCGTCGATCTCGTCCACCGAGAGCGGGGTGGGGTCGAGCAGGCGGTAGACGAACTTCTTGTGCCAGCGGGCCGACAGGGGCGCGCCCTCGGCGATGCTCTCGGCCATCTTGCGCGCGGCGGCGCCGACCTCGCCGTCGGGCACGACCTTGTTGACGATGCCCATGCGCACCGCGTCGTCCACGCCGAACACCTCGCCGACCACGAGAATCTCCAGCGCGACGTTGGGGCCGAACTTGCGCACCAGCGGGCCCATCTCGTTATGCGCCTCGACCAGGCCCAGCCGCTTCACCGGCACGCCGAACCGGCTCGACTGGCCGCAGATGCGCAGGTCGCAGGCCGCCGCGATGCCCAGCCCGCCGCCGACGCACAGGCCGTCGATCTGGGCGATGATGGGGTGGCGGCAGCGCTCGAAGCCGTGGAACGCCTTGTGCACCATGCGGCCGTATTCCAGCGCCTTCTTCTTGCTGGAGCGCACGGTCTCGAACTCGCTGATATCGGCGCCGGCGCTGAACGCCTTGCCGCCCGCGCCGCGCATGATGATGCAGCGCAGATCGGCGTCGCGGTCGCATTCGGCCAGCAGCCGGCCGATGCCGCCGAACATCGTGGCGTTCATGGCGTTGTGCCGCTCGGGCTGGTTCAGCACGATGGTGGCGATGGCGCCATCGCGTTCCAGATAGACCTGCTCGCTCATGGGGGCTCCGTCCTTTCTCGTTGGCCTTGTCTTGATGGCGACGATAGCATGGAGGGCGCCGCGAACAACGGGAAGAGCGGGGGAGGAAGGCATGAAGCTGTACAGTTTCTGGCGGTCTTCGGCGGCGTATCGGGTGCGCATCGCCCTGGCGCTGAAGGGGCTTTCATACGAAAC
>JBFWNZ010000269.1:0-5488 GCA_050250795.1 Alphaproteobacteria bacterium
CGAGATCGCTGGCGATGCGCAGGGCGCCGTCGGGTACGCCCCGCGCATCCGTCATCCCCAGTCCTCGGTCGCGCCGCGGCGCCGGTCGTTGCGGCGCGGCTGCGCCTTGATCCGGCGATCCTCGGCCAGATGGCGTGCCGCCTGGGCGAAGCTGGTCCAATGAAACTCCTCGGCGCCGACGCGCTTGAAGCGGTCGAGCGCGTGTTCCACGACATCCTCGAAGCCGTCGAAATCCTCGACTTCCGACAGATCGAGCGCCAGGTGATCGACGCCGATTCCGCCGCCTGCGGTCGCGCTTGCCACCTCGGCCAGCCGCCGGGCCAGAACGCCCGCATCGGCGGTGTGATCCAGCAGCACGCTGTACTTGCCGTCGTCGATTTCGCCGACGGCGCTGCCGCCGCCGGCCCAGGCTCGCAGGCACTGGACCAGATCGCCTGCCAGCTTCGCGGCGGTGTCGGGATCGACCTTTTTCAGTACGGCGTTCCAGTCGACATCGAACAGCGCAAGGTTCATGCGCTCATCCGCGGCGGCGGCCTGCTGTCCGAACCGGACCACGGATTCCGCGAAATCCTCCGGCATCAGCGGGCTTTCCAGTACCTGCTCGGGCGTGTGGCGGTGGACCAGCGGCATGCGCTTCACCGCGAGGCAATAGGTGTTTTCCGTGATCGGACTGCGCATGCCCGACACGAGGACGGGCACCGGCTTGCCGCCGCGCGCGATCAGCGTCAGCGTCTGGTCGCCGGCGCGCTGCTGCCGGTCGAGCCGGTAGAGGAACTCCGAGAACAGCACCTGGTCGTCGGATTGTGCGAAGGCCACGACCGGCTGGCCCACGGCGTCCGCCTCGCCGATTCCCAGGATCGCCCTCACCCCGCCGGCGGCGAAGCGGATGATACCGCCGCCATCGACCTCCACCAGCAGGTCGGATGCCGCGAACGCGAAGGTCAGGTACCGGTCGCGTTGCTGGGTCATGGAGAGGGGAGCGGTCATGGCAGCCATGGTCGGAGGTGATCCCTGTACCGCAGCATAGCATGCCCGCCGAACGGACGCGTGGGTCCGGACGGCCTCAGTGCCGGAAATGCCGCATGCCGGTGAAGACCATCGCGATACCGGCTTCGTCGGCGGCCGCGATCACCTCCTTGTCGCGGATCGACCCGCCGGGCTGGATCACCGCCGTCGCGCCGGCGTTGATCGCCGCAAGCAGACCGTCGGCGAAGGGGAAGAAGGCATCCGAGGCGACCACCGAACCCTGGGTGCGCGGCGCCGCATCGCCGGCGGCCTGGGCGGCCTCCTCTGCCTTCCAGGCGGCGATGCGCGACGAATCCACCCGGCTCATCTGGCCGGCGCCGATGCCGACGGTGGCGCGGTCCTTCGCATAGACGATGGCGTTCGACTTCACATGCTTGCAGATGCGGAAGGCGAACAGCATGTCCTCGAGTTCCGCCGCGGTCGGCGCCCGCTTCGTCACCACCGTCAGCGCCGCCTTGTCGATCCGGCCCGAATCGCGGGACTGCAGCAGATAGCCGCCGGAGACCGAGCGGATCAGCATGCCCGGCGCCGCCGGGTCGGGCATGCCGCCGGCGGAGAGAAGGCGCAGATTCTTCTTCGCGGCCAGCACGGCGCGCGCCGCCCGGTCTACGGCGGGCGCGATCACCACTTCGGCGAACAGGGCGCCCACGGCCTCGGCGGTCGCCGCATCCAGCGGCCGATTGACGGCGATGATGCCGCCGAAGGCGCTGACCGGGTCGCAGGCCAGCGCCCGCGCATAAGCCTCGGCGAGGCTGTCCGCCTCGGCGACGCCGCAGGGGTTGGCATGCTTGATGATGGCGCAGGCCGGCCGGTCGAACTCGGCCACGCATTCGAAGGCGGCGTCGGTGTCGTTGAGGTTGTTGTAGCTGAGTTCCTTGCCCTGCAACTGCTCGGCGCTGGCGATACCGGCGCGGATTGGCCCGCCGACATAGAAGGCTGCCGACTGGTGCGGATTCTCGCCGTAGCGCAGCGTCTGCTTCAGCTTGCCCCCGGCCGCCCAGCGCGGCGGGAAGTCGGTACCGTTTTGCCCGGCCAGCCAGGTCGCGATGGCGGCGTCGTAGCCGGCGGTGTGGGCGTAGGCCGCCTGGGCCAGCGCGCGTCGCGTCGTCTCCGTCACTGCGCCGTCGCCATCCGCCATCTCCTCGATCACCGTCGCATATTGGTCGGGCGAGGTGACGACCGCGACGAAGGCATGGTTCTTGGCCGCCGCGCGGATCAAGGCCGGGCCGCCGATATCGATATTCTCGACGCAGGTCTCGAAATCGCCGCCGCCGGCGACCGTCGCCTCGAAGGGGTAGAGGTTGACGATCACGAGGTCGATGGGCGCGATCCCATGCTGCGCCATCTGTGCCCGATGCTCGGGAAGATCGCGGCGACCGAGGATGCCGCCATGTACCTTCGGATGCAGGGTCTTGACCCGGCCGTCCAGAATTTCCGGCGAGCCGGTGTGGTCGGCGACCTCGACCACCGGCAGTCCCGCGCCGCGCAGCGCCGCCGCGGACCCGCCGGTCGACAGCAGTTCGACGCCGGCGCCGTGCAGGAAGCCGGCGAATTCGATGAGACCCGATTTGTCGGAGACCGAGATGAGGGCGCGGGTGATCTTGGGGTCCGCCATAGGGGAGTCTCCTTGCGTTCGGGATCAGAGTGCCGCAGTCGCGGCTTCGGGTGCGGGCGACCGGTATTCGGGGATAAGACGGCGGACAAGGTCCAGGGCCGGGCCGGTGCGGCCCGTACGGGCGGCCTCCTCCAGCTCGGCCAGGGCCTTCTGCAGCAGGGCGAGATCGCTGGTGCGCGGCGCCGCGAGCAGCAGCCCGGGCGCCTGTGCCGGCTCCAGCGACTCGGAATCGTGCAGCAGCTCCTCATACAGCTTCTCGCCGGGCCGCAGCCCGACGATCTCGATCGCGACATCGATCTCGGGCCGCAATCCGGCCAGCCGGATCATCTGGCGCGCAAGGTCGAGGATGCGCACCGGCTCGCCCATGTCGAGCACATAGATCTTGCCGCTCGTCCCTTCGGCCCGCGCGCCGTCCGCCGATGCCTGGAGCACCAGCTCGACCGCCTCGCGCACCGTCATGAAATAGCGCGTCACCTCGGCATGGGTGACGGTCAGCGGGCCGCCGGCGGCAAGCTGACGCTGGAACAGCGGGACGACCGAGCCGGTGGAGCCGAGGACGTTGCCGAAGCGCACGGTCACGAAACGCGTGCCGCCCAGCGGATGCTGCGCGAGGTCCAGCGCCTGGCAATAGCTTTCCGCCAGCCGCTTGGTCGCGCCCATCACATTCGTCGGATTGACCGCCTTGTCGGTGGAGATCAGCACCATCAGCCGCACGCCCGCCGCGCGGCAGGCATCGGCGACATTGCGGCTGCCGATGGCGTTGGTCTGGATGCCTTCCAGCGGATGCGCCTCCACCACCGGCACATGCTTCAGCGCGGCGGCGTGGAAGACGAGGTCCGGCGCCTGCTGCGCCATCACCGCCTCGATCCGGTCGCGGTCGCGCACATTGGCCAGGATGGCCTCGCGCGGCAGGCCCGGATGCCGCTCGCCCAGTTCGAGGTCGGCGAGATAGAGCTGGTACTCGTTGGCGTCGAGAAGGGTCAGCGTCGCGGGGCCGAAATCCGAAATCTGGCGGACCAGTTCGCCGCCGATGGTTCCGCCCGCACCCGTCACCAGGACACGCTGCCCGGCGATCAGGCTTCGCATCGCCTCGCGGTCGAGCACCGCCTGGGGCCGGCCGAGCAGATCCTCCACGGCGACGGGCCGCGTCTCCATCCGGTCGGCCACGCCGCTTTTGAGCTCGCTGAGACGCGGCAGCCGCGCCAGCGACAGGCCCAGTCGCTCCGCCGTCTCCAGCAGCTTGCGGACATCGGCGCCGTCGATGCGGTCATGGGTCAGCACGAGACGCTGCGGCCGCGGGCTGACGCGGTTCACGATGGTCTCCACATCCGCCAGCCCGCCCAGCACCGGCACGCCGTGAATCTCGCGACCGACACGCCGGCTCTTGTCGTCGATGGCGCCGACCACGCGATAAGGCGCCTCGGGGTCGCGGCCCTGCTGGCGGATGAACAGCTCGGCCGCGTCATCCGCCCCGACAAGAAGGATCGGCACCCGGTTGTGGCTGCTGCGTTCGAGCACATGCTCCAGCCGCCGGTCCTTGAACACCCGATAGAAGAAGCGGGGCCCGCCCAGCAGCGCCATCAGCACGAACCATTGGATGAAGGGCAGCGAGCGCGGCACCATCTCCAGCCGGGTCAGGAAGAACAACGCCGGCAGGAACACCAGGATCGCCAGGGTCACGGCCTTGGTGATGGCGACAAGGTCGTTGATCGACGCATAGCGCCAGACGCCGCGATACAGGCGGAACATCCGGAAGGCGGCAGCCGCGGCCAGGGTAAAGACGGCCGCGCCGGCCAGCAGGAACTCAAGCGTGAAATAGGGCAGCAGTTCGCCCACGCGCAGATACAGCGCCAGCGGGAAGGACAGCGCCGCCATCGCCAAATCATGGATGAAGGCGATCCGGGCGCGATGTGAGCGGTTCAGGGCCAGCATTGCCGCGATGTCTTAATTCCGCGCCCGGATTCAGGCAAGCGCGGCCGCGCCGCCCGCCCGGGCATTGCGGTACCATTGTGCCGTTGCGGCGAGGGCCTGCTCCGGTGTCTCGGGCGGCGTCCAGCCGGGCAGGACACCGTCGACCGTCAGCGATCCCAGCAGCCGGTCCACGGCCGCACCTTTTCCCAGAAGCGTACCGGCCATGCGCAGCCAGGCCGGCGGCACGGCGATCAGCCGGGCGGGGCGGTCCAGCGCGGCCGCGACGGCGCGGATCAGGTCGGGGGTGGACAGGTCGCGGCGGTCGGAGGGCAGATAGGTGCCGGGCGGCGCTGCAAGCGCCCAGGCGACGGCATCCGCAAGGTTGCCGAGCGCAATCAGGCTGCGGCGGTTCGCCACCGCCCCGAAGGGCAGGGGAATGCCGCGATCCACGATGCGCAGCAGCGAGCGGAAATTGCCCCGGACGCGCGGTCCATAGACGAGCGGCGGCCGCAGGATCACGGTCTCCATCCGGCCCAGCGCAATGCCGTGCAGGGTCTTCTCGGCCTCCCATTTGGAGATGCCATAGGGATCGGCCGGGGATGGTTCGTCCGTTGCTGTGTACGGCCGGGCCTGCCCTTCGCCCATCGCCTTGACGGAGCTGAGGAAGACGAAGCGCTTCACGCCGGCCCGGATGGCGGCGGTCGCAAGCTGCGCCGTGGCATCGCGGTTGATGCGGCGGAAGGCGGCCAGCGGATTGGCCGATTTGTCGCGCATGACATGCACGCGTGCGGCGAGATGGATGACCGCTTCGACGCCATCGAGATGCGGCATCCAGTCCACGGGCTGTCCCAGATCGCCGATCTCGGCGCGGCCGATTGGCCGCAGATCCAGGCCCGTCGAGGCGAGCCGGATGCAGACGGCGCGGCCGACGAACCC
>JBFWNZ010000270.1:0-5477 GCA_050250795.1 Alphaproteobacteria bacterium
CATGCTGCGCGGCGGCGAGCGCTGCCGCGAGGCGGTGCGCATCCTCGATTCGCGCAAGGTGAATTTCGAGTATGACGGCGAGATGCAGGCGGATGTGGCGCTGAACCACAGCCTGATGCGGCGGCTGTACCCGTTCTGCCGCCTGTCCGGGCCGGCCAACATTCTGGTCATGCCGGCGCTGCACAGCGCCAACATCGCGGCCAAGATGCTGCAGGAGATCGGCGGCGGCACCGTCATCGGGCCGGTGCTGCTGGGCCTGTCGAAGCCGGTCCAGGTCGTGCAGATGGGCGCGACGGTGAACGACATCGTCAACTCGGCCGTGCTGGCCGCGCACGACGCGATCCGCGCCGGCGGCTGACCCGACCGGCGGGCGGAGGGGGGCCGCGACATGATCCCGCGACCGCCTCCGCGCCTCTTCGCGGTTTCGCTCACGCTGGCCGCACCGGCGCTTGTCGTCCTGGCAGTGCTGGCGGCGGAAGGACCGTTAAGCGGTCTCGCCGCGCTGATCGGCGGGGCGGCGGTCGTCGCCGGCGTGGCCGCCCTGTGCTGGCGGCATCTGGCGGCACTGGCCGCGACGCAGCGGCGCATCGACCATCTGGCGGCGACCGGCGAGGACCGGCCCGTGGAGGCGCCCCTGCTGTCGGGGATCGACCTCGCCATCAGCCGGCTGGCGCGGACCCTGCGCGGCCGCATGCAGCAGGTCAGCACCGAAACGGCGGTCGCCGAGCGGATGCTGGAGACCCTTCCGGAACCGCTTCTGCTGCTCGACCGCCGCCGCCGCGTCATCCGCGCCAACCGGGCCGCGCGCGAGCTGGCCGAATCGGAGCTGGCCGGTAACGACCTCGCCGCCGGGCTGCGTCAGCCCCTGCTGCTGCAGGCCGTGGATGCGGTCCTGGCGGAGGGCGGCGAGCGGGACGTCGAGATCGCGCTGCCCGTGCCGGTGGCGCGCGCCTATGCCGCCCGCGTCGCCTCGGTCGGACCGC
Source organism: Alphaproteobacteria bacterium (assembly GCA_050250795.1). Lineage (GTDB taxonomy): Bacteria > Pseudomonadota > Alphaproteobacteria > UBA8366 > UBA8366 > JBFWNZ01. Next base: position 984 of record JBFWNZ010000270.1, read on the forward strand.
GCAGCCACGGCGACGGTCCGGCCGCACCGGCAGCCATCGTGGTGATGCACGACCTGACGCCGATCCGGCGCGGCGAGCAGATGCGGGTCGATTTCGTGGCCAATGTCAGCCACGAGCTGCGCACGCCGCTGGCCAGTCTGTTGGGCTTCCTGGAGACGCTGCGCGGACCGGCCCGCGACGATGCCGAGGCGCGCGAGACCTTCCTCGGCATCATGACCGAACAGGCCGAGCGGATGCAGCGGCTGATCGAGGACCTGCTGTCGCTGTCGCGGATCGAGCTGGACGAGCATACGCGCCCGACCGGCCAGGTGCCGCTGGGCGAGGTGCTGGCGGCGGTGCGCAACATGCTGGCCATGAAGGCGGCGGCGCGCGGCATGACCATCGAGATGGCCGTTCCGGACGGCCTGCCGCCGGTGCAGGGCGACCGCGACCAGTTGACGCAGGTGTTCCAGAACCTGATCGACAACGCGATCAAATACGGCCGCACCGGAACGCCGATCGCGGTGACGGTCAGCGCAACCCGCGACACGGCGGGCCGTCCCGCGCAGCGCGTCGCGGTCGCCGACCGGGGCGACGGCATTCCCGCGGGCGAGCTGCCGCGCCTGACCGAGCGCTTCTACCGCGTGGATGCGGCGCGGTCCCGCGAGATGGGCGGGACCGGGCTCGGCCTCGCCATCGTCAAGCACATCGTCAACCGCCATCGCGGCGGCTTCGCGGTGGAGAGCGAACTGGGCCAGGGCAGCGTGTTCACCGTGACGTTGCCTTCCGCCACGACGGCATAGACGACCGGGCGCACCCATCCGCCGTTGTCACAAGAGTGTAACCGGACTGTCGCATTCTGTTCGCGGAAGACGAACTAGGGTCCGCCCGCGCTTCGGGAGAAAGCGCACGACGCCGCGGCCGCACGGCCTTGGGACCGTTCCCCGAACTCCGCAAACTGGTCGGTGGCTGTCGTTCCTGTAACCCCTCAATCACGGAGGCAAACGTGATTACAAAGACCATGCTTCTCGCCGCGGCGGCGACCATCGCCATCGCCGGTACCGCGCAGGCCCGCGACCAGATCCGTGTCGTCGGCTCGTCGACCGTGTTCCCCTATTCCCAGGCCGTCGCCGAGCAGTTCTCCAAGGAGACCGGCAAGCCGTCCCCCGTCGTCGAATCGCTGGGCACCGGCGGCGGCTTCAAGGCCTTCTGCCGCGGCGTGGGTCCGGAGCATCCGGACGTGACGGGTGCGTCGCGCGCAATGAAGAAGTCGGAATGGGACGATTGCGTGAAGAACGGCGTCGACAAGGTCTCGGAAGCGCTGATCGGCTATGACGGCCTGTCCATCGCGGTGTCCCGCAAGGGCGCGGCTCTCGACCTGTCGAAGCAGGAAATCTTCATGGCGCTGGCAGCCGAGGTGCCGGTCGGCGGCAAGTGGGTCGCCAACCCCAACACGACCTGGAAGCAGATCAACGCCCGCCTGCCGGAAACCAAGATCCAGGTGTTCGGTCCGCCCCCGACCTCGGGCACGCGGGACGCCTTCGTCGAACTGGTCATGGAAGAGGCCTGTCACGCCCTGCCCGAGAGCAAGGCGCTCGAAGCGAAGGACAAGAAGGAAAAGTGCAGCCGGATGCGCCAGGACGGTCTGTTCATCGAGGCCGGCGAGAACGACAACCTGATCGTTCAGCGCCTGGAGTCGGACCCGACCGCCTATGGCATCTTCGGCTACTCCTTCCTCTACGAGAATCAGGACAAGTTGCAGGCGGTGAAGGTGGGTGGCGTGTTGCCGAACTTCGACACCGTTGCCGACGGCAGCTATCCCGTCGCCAGGCCGCTGTTCTTCTACGTGAAGAACGCGCATCGCGGCGTCATCCCGGGCCTTGAGGAGTTCCTCAAGGAGTATGTCAGCGACGACGCGCTGGCCTCCGGAGGCTACCTCAACGAACGCGGCCTGGTTCCGCTCTCCGAAGCAAAGCGCAAGGAAGTGCAGAACGCGATCCTGAAGGCCATGCCGATGGCGGCGATGTAGCCGTCGGCCGACGACCGCCCGCCGTCCTCCGGGACGGCGGGCTTTTCCTTCCCCACAGCCTTTTCGGTCGGCCACTATGTTCACCATCACCCTTACCGTCCTGCTGGTTCTCGCCGCGCTCGGATATGCGCTGATGCGTGGACGCGCTGCCCACGCACTGATCCGGGACGGTGTCCGGCTGCACTCGCTGCCTGGCTATCATGGCGCCTATGTCGCGTTCTGGACCGGCCTGCCGGCGCTGGTGCTGGCGCTGATCTGGGTCGCCGCCCAGGCTCCGGTTGTCGATCGCCTGATCCTCAGCACCCTGCCCGACGCGATGGTTCACGACGCCGCCTCGGGCCAACTCGATCTCTATCTCAGCACGATCAAGACGGTGGCCGCCGGCCGCATCTTCGGGTCGCCCGACCCGGCACTGCTGGAGGCGGGCGCCCGATATGCCCGATGGGGCATAATCGCCGAATGGGCAATGTTGGTCGCCGCGACCTCACTGGCGCTCATCGCGCTGGCCGTGACACGCCGCCGCTTCGCCCCGGCCTTCCGCGCCCGACAGGGCGTCGAGCGCATCGTCACCGGCATCATGATCTTCTGCTCGCTGGTCGCGATCCTGACCACCATCGGCATCGTGCTGTCGCTGCTGTTCGAGGCGCTTCGCTTTTTCGCGCGGGTACCTTGGTACGAATTTTTCTTCGGCCTGAACTGGGAACCGCAGATACCGCTGCGCGCCGACCAAGTCGCGGGCCATGGCGCCTTCGGTGCAGTGCCCGTCTTCGCCGGAACGCTGCTGGTCGCGCTGATCGCGATGCTTGTCGCCGGCCCCATCGGGCTGCTCTGCGCCATCTACCTCGCCGAATACTCCAACCCGCGATTCCGCGCCACGGTGAAGCCGATCCTGGAGCTTCTGGCCGGCATCCCGACCGTGGTCTATGGCTTCTTCGCAGTACTGACGGTGGCGCCCGCCTTGCGCGAATTCGGCGCCCTTCTGGGTCTCGACATTGCGCCCAACAGTGCCTTTGCGGCCGGTGCGGTGATGGGAATCATGATCATTCCCTTCATTTCATCACTTTCGGACGACGCCATAAGTGCAGTCCCGCGCGCCATGCGCGAAGGTTCCTATGCTCTGGGCGCGACGCAGGCGGAGACCATCGTCTCGGTCCTGCTGCCGGCGGCACTGCCGGGAATCGTCGGCGGCTTTCTTCTGGCAGTGTCGCGCGCCATCGGCGAGACCATGATCGTGGTGATGGCTGCGGGCCTGATCGCGACCCTGACCGCAAACCCTTTCGAGGCCGTGACGACGGTGACGGTGCAGATCGTGACCTTGCTGATCGGTGACACCGAATTCGACAGCCCCAAGACCTTGGCGGCCTTCGCGCTGGGCCTGGTGCTGTTCGCCACGACACTCTGCCTGAACGTCGTCGCCCTGCGCATCGTCCAGAAATATCGAGAGAAATATGAGTAGTGAAACCATGAACGACGTCGCTGCCGCCGAACAGGATTCCAGCGCGTCTGCGGCGCGCCGCCGCAAGCGCCGCCACGCCGCGAACCGGCGCCTGCAGTTCTATGGCCTGGCGGCTATCGGGTCGGCGATCCTGCTGCTGGGCATCCTGTTCACCTCGCTGATCGCGACCGGCTACACCGCCTTCGTCCAGACCCATGTGCGTTACGAAGTCTTCATAGACCCTGCCAGGGTAGACCCGGCCAACCCCTTCGAGGGCAATTTCCGGGCGATCACCCGCGACGGCTTCGCCGCACTGTTCCCGGACGTGACAGGGATGCGCGACCAGCGGAATCTGTTCGATCTGCTGAGCAGCGGGGCGCAGTACCAGATACGCGACGTGGTGGTGGGGGACCCATCGCTGATCGGGCAGCGGATGACGGTGCGGGTTCCCGTGTCCGATCCCATCGACCAGTTCCACAAGGGTGCGATCAGTCGCGACACACCCGAGGAGCATCGTCGGATCAACGACCGGCAGATCGTCTGGTACGACACGCTGGTCGCCGACGGTCGCATCTCCACGCCCTTCAACTGGACGCTCCTGTTCGGACCCGACAGCCGCTTCCCCGAGCTTGCGGGCCTGTCCGGCGCACTGGTGGGCTCGTTCTACGCGCTGCTGGTGTGCTTCCTCATCAGTTTTCCGATGGGCATCGCTGCGGCGATCTACCTTGAGGAGTTTGCGCCCAAGAACCGCTGGACCGACCTGATCGAGGTCAACATCAACAATCTGGCAGCCGTGCCATCGGTGGTGTTCGGCCTGCTGGGCTTGGCCGTGTTCCTCAACTTCTTCGGCCTGCCACGCTCGGCCCCGGTGGTCGGCGGCATGGTGCTGGCGCTGATGACGCTGCCGACCATCATCATCGCGACGCGCGCCGCGCTGAAGGCGGTGCCGCCCTCGATCCGCGAGGCCGCCTTCGGCATCGGCGCCTCGCCGCAGCAAGTGGTGATGCATCACGTTCTACCGCTCGCCATGCCCGGCATCCTGACCGGCACC
>JBFWNZ010000271.1:0-5450 GCA_050250795.1 Alphaproteobacteria bacterium
CCCCCGACATTCCCGCGGCCGCCGCCCTGGACGAGGCCGACAGCGCGCGGGCCATGGACTATGGGATGATGGCGCTCGAGGACGGCGTCGACCAGCAGTGCCGGGGCGAGATGGGCATCGCCAACACGACGAGCGCGGCGGCCCTGTCGCTGGCCCTGTTCGGCGGCTCGGCGGCCGACTGGACCGGTCCCGGCACCGGCGTGGGCGGCGCCAGGCTGGAGGCAAAGACCCGGATCGTCGCCGAGGCGGTGGCGCGCCACCGGGATGCCGCCGCCGACGCGGACCCGCTGCTGGTGCTGTGCCGGCTGGGCGGGCTGGAACTCGCGGCCATCGCCGGCGCCGTCGTCGCCGCGCGGATCGCGCGGGTGCCGGTGCTGCTGGACGGCTTTGCCTGCACCGCCGCCGCCGCCGTGCTGCACAAGCTGGACCACCACGCACTCGACCACTGCATGGCGTCGCACTGCTCGGCGGAACCGGGCCATCGGCGCCTACTGGCGGAACTCGGCAAGGTGCCGCTGCTGGACCTCGACATGCGGCTGGGCGAAGGTTCCGGTGCCGCCGTCGCGCTGGGCCTGCTGCGGGCGGCAGTCGCCTGCCACACCGGCATGGCGACCTTCGCCGAGGCGGGCATCAGCGGACCGGCCTGATCGCGCTATTCCCCGGATTGCAGCAGCGAGCCGCGCATGCGGGCGCTGCGGAAGGCGAGCAGGAAGATGCCCGAAGCCAGCGCGATATAGGTCAGATTGAGCGCCGCCGCGTTCAGCATCAGGTCGCCGCGGAAAACGCCGTCGAACAGCACCGCGCGCATCCCCTCGAACACATGCGTTGTCGGCAGCGACAGCGCAACCGGCTGGAGCCAGTCCGGCAGCGTCGTGACGGGGTAATAGACGGCGCTGAGCGGCGCCATCATGAACACGACCATCCAGGCAACGCTTTCGGCCCCCAGCCCGACCCGCAGCAGCAGCGCCGTCACCAGGATGCCGACCACCCAGGCCGTCACCATCAGGTTGGCGAAGAAGGCGAGCAGCGGCAGCCCCATGGTGAAGATCGAGAAGTGATAGAGCGGGATCGCCAGCAGCATCGCCGGCAGCACGCCGACCAGCGTGCGCAGCGCACTGATCGTAATCAGCGCCAGGACCAACTCGTGCGGCCGCAGCGGCGTGATGAACAGATGGCCCAGATTGCGCGCGTACATCTCCTCCATGAAGGAGATGGCATAGCCGATGGCACCGCGGAACAGGATATCCCACAGCAGCACCGCGCCGATCAGCACGCCGGCCGCCTTGGCCACCCAGGCGGAACTGCTGGCCAGATGCTGGCTGATGAACCCCCACAGGATCAACTGCACCATCGGCCAGTAGGCCAGCTCGAACACCCGCGTCCAGGAGCTGCGCAGCAGGTAGAGATAGCGCCGCACCAGGGCGCCCACGCGGCCGGGCGACAGCCATTGCGCGCCGCGCCGCTGCCGCCGCGCGCGTTCGTCCGGATCGCTGTGCCGCGTATAGCCGGTCATTCCGCGGCCTCCTCGCCCTGGGATACCTCGCCTTCGGCAGCGCGCGCGATATGCAGGAACACCTCCTCCAGGTTCCGGCGGCCGTAGCGGGCGATCAGCTCGGCTGGACGGCCCCGATCCACGATCCGGCCGCGGCGCATCATGAGCACATGGCTGCACAGCCGCTCGACCTCGGCCATGTTATGGCTGGCCAGCAGGATCGCGGCCCCGGTGGCGCGCTGGTAGGATTCGAGATAGCCGCGCACCCAGTCGGCGGTGTCCGGATCGAGGCTGGCGGTCGGCTCGTCGAGCAGCAGCAGTTCGGGTTCGTTCAGCAGCGCCTTGGCGAACATCACGCGCGTCTGCTGGCCGGCCGAAAGCATGCCGTAATGCCGGTCGATGAACTCGCCAAGGTCCAGGTCGGCCGCCAGTTCCGCCAGCCGGTCCTCGATCCGCTCCACCCCGTAGAGCCGGGCGTAGACGGTCAGATTCTGGCGCACCGTCAATCGCTTCGGCAGATCGATATAGGGCGAGGAGAAACTCATCCGCGCCAGCACGCGGTCGCGGTTCTGGGGCACCGCCTCGCCGAAGATGCGGATGCTGCCGGCGCTGGGTATCAGCAGGCCCAGCAGCATCGCCACGGTCGTCGTCTTGCCCGCCCCGTTTGCGCCGAGCAGCCCGACGGTGGCGCCGGCCGGCACGATAAAGCCGATATCCGCCACCGCAACCACGTCGCCGAACCGTTTGCCGAGCCCTTCGACCGCGACGGCGGGCACAGCGCCGGGTGAGGCGGATTGATCGTCTGCGTTCTGCACGGCAGGACTATGGGGCCGCCGCCGCCGCTTCTCAAGCCGCGTCGGGCTTGCACCGCGACCGTAACCATGTGATCCCTTTACCGTCATGGACGCCGAACCGCCCCGTCGCCGCCGCCAGCCGCCGCTCGCCGTCGCCCATCCGCGCAGCGTCATCGGTGGCGGACGGTTGCGCCTGCGCACCCTGATCCTGATCCGCTGGATCGCGGCCGGCGGACAGACGGCGACGGTGCTGTCGGTGCATTTCGGCCTGGGCTTCGAACTGCCTCTGCTGCCCTGCCTCGCCGCGATCGCGATGAGCGCGATCTCGAACCTGGTTCTGACGCAACGGGTGCCAGGCCGCGCCCGGCTGGGCACGCGCGACGCCGCCATGCTTCTGGGCTTCGACGTGGTGCAACTCGGCGTGCTGCTGTTCCTGACCGGCGGGCTGCAGAACCCGTTCACGGTGCTGATCAGCGCACCCGTCATCATCTCCGCCACCATTCTGTCGCGCGATGCGACCATCGCGCTGACCCTGCTGGCATTGGTGGCGATCACCATCCTGGCCTTCGTGCATCGCCCGCTGCCGTGGGGGCCGGAATCGCTGGCCCTGCCGCTGCGCTATACGCTCGGGATATGGACGGCATTGGCCGTCAGTACCGTGTTCATCGCGACCTATGTCTGGTCGGTCGCGGAGGAAGCGCGACGAATGTCCGACGCGCTCGCCGAGACGCAGGCGTCGCTGGCCCGCGAGCAAAGGCTGTCGGCGCTGGGCGGGCTGGCCGCCGCCGCCGCGCATGAACTGGGCTCGCCGCTCGCCACCATCGCGGTGGTCGCCCGCGAACTGTCGCGCGAGGTTCCGCCGGACAGCCCCATCGCCGAGGATGTCGCCCTGCTGCAAAGCCAGTCGGACCGCTGCGCACAGATTCTGACATCCATCGCCCGGCGGCCCGAGGCGGCGGGCGGACAACCCTTCGAACGGATGGCCCTGTCGGCCCTGCTAGAGGATGTGGCGCGCCCCTATCGCACCGACCGCGTTCGGATCGAGGTGCTGGTCGAGTGCCGCGACGACGCCCCGGACGAGGAGCCGACGGTGGCCCGCAGCCCGGCCGTCCTGCATGGGCTGGGCAACCTGATCCAGAACGCGGCGCAGTTTGCCGCGACCCGGGTTCTGCTGACCATCCACCTTGCGGCGGAGAAGGTCTCCATCGCCATCGCCGATGACGGGCCGGGATTTCCGGCCCCGGTGCTGGATTCGATCGGCGAGCCGTATATTTCCACGCGTGCCGGCGATGGCGAGCATATGGGGCTGGGCGTCTTTATCGCCCACACCCTGCTGGAACGCACCGGCGCCAGCCTGAAGTTCCGCAATCGCGGCGGTGCAGAGGTTGTCATTACTTGGCCGCGCGATATCCTGGAACGCCTGACCGCCTAGGCGCAGGCGTTCCAGCACCGACTGTACAAGACATCGCCCCGGGGGGACGGTCCAGAATGAATGAGACAAGACAGACGCCGATGCCCGCCGATCGAACGCTATTGATCGTCGACGACGACGCGCCCCTGCGCAATCGCTTGGTCCGGGCCATGGAAAAGCGCGGCTTTGTCGTCGCAAACGCCGGCACCGTGGCCGAAGGCGTCGAGGCGGCGGCCGAGAACCCGCCCGCCTTCGCCGTGGTCGATCTGCGCCTGGATGACGGCAGCGGGCTGGAGGTGGTGCATGCGCTCCGCGACGCGCGGCCGGACGTGCGCATCGTCATGCTGACCGGCTACGGCAACATTGCCACCGCGGTCGAGGCGATCAAGGCCGGCGCCATCGACTATCTGCCGAAGCCGGCGGATGCGGATGAGATCACGGCCGCGCTGCTGGAGACGGAACGGCCGCTGCCGCCGCCGCCGGAAGACCCGATGTCGGCCGACCGGGTGCGCTGGGAGCATATCCAGCGGGTGTTCGAGCAGTGCAACCGCAATGTCTCGGAAACGGCCCGCCGGCTGAAGATGCATCGCCGCACCTTGCAGCGCATCCTGAACAAGCACGCGCCGCGGGCCTGAAACGCCGAAACGCTGGGGTCAGGCGCGTCGCCGGCCCTTCGCAGCCTCGCGGGCGCGCCGCTGCTCCTGCTGCACCAGGGAATCGATATGGCGGCCCTGGAACATTGGGATGCCCGCCTGCTGGCCGAAGCGCGCCTGGGTCGGCGAGTCGACGCGGCTGAGGATGATGCGCGCCTTGCCGACGCGCTCCACCATCGTCTTGAACTCCTGGAGCATCCCGGACTCCATCTCGTCGCTCATATTCGGCGAGGCGACGATCTTGACCAGGTCCACGCTCATCTTCTGCCGGTCGATGAAGGGCAGCGTCAGATGCGACACGCCATCGAGACAGATGCGGTAGCCCTTCTCGCGCACGAAGTCGCGGGCGAAGATGAAGGCGTTGATGTCGGCGAAGATGTCGAGCAGTTGCAGCTCGATCACGATGGTGCCGCGGCTGCCCATCCGCAGCGAGGAGTCGAACTGGAGGAACTCCGGCGACAGCAGCGTCTCGACATTCAGGTTGATCGAGAATGAGGCGAGCAGGTCGCTGTCGTCCCCGCGGCTGAGAATCTTGAGCATGCGGCGGTCCAGCGTCTGGGTCAGGTGCTGGAACAGCCAGCGGTTGGCCGCGAGATTGACGTCCGGCAGCACCGTGCGCGCCAAGTCGCCGATGGAGATGAACAGCTCCTTGAACACCGGCTTGGGTGCGGCCTGGGGCGCCATGGCGCAGATCGCCTGACGGCGCATCAGGCTGGATAAATCGGCCTGGCGCAGGAACTGCTCAAGCCGTCCGAGCTGCTCGGGCCCCAGCGGCTTGCGGGTGTCCACCTGCTCGCCGCCGCCCTGGGTGGCCGCCGCCTGAATGCGGCGTGTGCGCTTCTGCTCCTCCTCGTACAGCCGTTCGGCCATCGCGAGGAACTTCGGATACTGCGCTTCGATATTGTACCAGGTGCAGAATTTGTCTTCCTCGCCATCCGTCTGCTGCGTCAGCGGATCCTCGCTGAACAGGTAGCGCAACCGCATCACCGCTTCGTCAATATCGGCCAACGACGCGTCGCGACAGACGAAGACGAGATCGCCGGACGCCAGCATGAAGATCTGGCCCTCGAACTGCTTCACCAAGTCTTCGAAGGTATTGG
>JBFWNZ010000272.1:0-5437 GCA_050250795.1 Alphaproteobacteria bacterium
AGATAGGCGATGACGGCGCGATCGTCGGGACTGTCCACGGCGGGCCGCAATTCGGTGAGCAGCCGCTGGAAAATATCCGGCGGCAACGCGGACAGAGCCAGCCGCCGACACCGAGACCGGATCGTCGGGAGCAATCCTCCGGGGGCATGATTCACCAGCAAGAACAGGACGTTCGGCGGCGGTTCCTCCAGCATCTTCAGAAGGGCATTCGCGGCGTTCTGGTTCATGTCGTCGGCACTGTCGACGATGACGATCCGCCAGCCCCCTTCCGCAGCCGTATGGCGGATGAGCCCCGTCACCTTGCGGATATCGTCGACGACGATGTCGCGGCGCGGCCGGCCGGTATCCGGATTGACGCTGCGTTCGATGGCGAGCAGGTCGGCATGGCCGCCGGATGCGACCCGCGCGAAGACGGGATCGTCCTCGCCGATATGCAGGCTGTCCGGCGGCGGCGCGATGTCGCCGAAAAGCGAGGGCTCCTGCGCCGCATGGACGCCGTTGGCGAGGATGAAGCGCGCAATTCTGTAAGCCAGGGTCGCTTTGCCGATGCCGCGCGGTCCGCTCAACAGGACTGCGTGCGGCAGCCGGTTCGCTTGCCACAGCTGGAGGATCGTCGCTTCCGCAGCCTCGTGACCGAGGAGGCCCGCAGTTCGGCGCGGATGGGTTTCCGGGGTATCGGACGATGTCACGACGGCCTCAACAGCCGGGCAAAGACATGGTTGCGGATGGCGGCGGCAACGTCGTCGATGGATTGTGTCGCATCGATCACGATGCAGCGGTTCGGGGTGCCGTCGGCAATCGCGAGAAAGCCCGCTCGAAGCCGCTCATGGAACTCCCGTCCGCGCCGTTCATAGCGGTCGGCGGCAATCCCGCGGGTTGCGGCCCGTTGCAGGCCGAGTTCGACCGGCAGGTCGAGGATCAGGGTCAGGTCCGGTTGCTGGCTGCCCACCGCAAAGCGGTAGAGTGCTGCAAGCGCCTCTAGATCGAGGCCATGGCCATAGCCCTGATAGGCCATGGTTGAGTCCGCGAAACGGTCGCACAGAACCCACGTCCCGCGCGCAAGTGACGGGCGGATCGTCCGCTCCAGATGCTCGCGGCGGGCGGCGAAATGGAGCAACGCCTCCGAAACCGGATCCCAGCGGTCGTCGTCGCCCTCCAGCAGCAATTGCCGGATCGCCTCCGCCCCGGGCGAGCCGCCGGGTTCGCGTGTGGCGATTGCGGTGACGCCCGCCTCGCCCAGAGCCTCGGCGAGGCGCCGTATCTGCGTCGATTTACCCGCACCCTCCCCGCCTTCGAAGGTGATGAAGAACGGTCCGGGTGCTGTCGGCATGAACCGGCCTTACTGCGCGACGGACGCGCCGAAGACCAGATAGTGCAGCGCGGCCCAGAGGCGGCCGAACAATCCGAGCGCAGGCACATCGGCGCCGGCGAGCAGCGGAACCTCGACGGGCTTCATCTCGGGCCCGCTGACGACGAGCCGGCCGACCGGGGTGCCCCGCTTGATCGGCGCGGGCACGGGCGTCTCGTAGACCGCCTTGACCTGCATGCCCTGGCGCGCCGTGCGCTTCATGGTGAGCCGCATGTCCTTTTCGACGGTCAGTGGAACCGTGGCGTCGCGGCCCAGCCAGACGCTGGCGTCGGCAACCGTTTCGCCGCCCTTGAACAGCGGATAGGTCTCGAACTCCCGGAACGCCCATTCCATGATGCGTGCGGTCTCGCTGGCCCGGGTCTTGTCGCTGTCCATGCCGGCGGCGACAAGGATCAAACGCCGTCCGTCGCGCTTTGCCGATGCCGTCAGCCCGAAGCCGGCGGACTCGGTATGGCCGGTCTTGAGGCCGTCGGTTCCAGGCACGCTGTAAAGCAGCGGGTTCCGGTTCGGCTGGGTTATCCCGCTGTATGTGAAGGTTTTTTCGGAATAATAGTGGTAGAGGTCGGGGAAATTCCGGATTGTCGCCTCGGCCAGACGGGCAAGGTCGTGTACGGTCGTCAGATGCTCGGGGTCCGGCCATCCCGAGGCGTTCCGGAACGTTGTGTTGGTCATGCCGAGCGCGCGCGCCTTGCGCGTCATCTCGGCGGCGAAAGACTCCTCGGTTCCCGACAGCCCCTCCGCCACGACGATGGTCGCGTCGTTGCCGGACTGTACGATGATACCGTGGATCAGGTCCTCGACCTTCACCTGCTTGCCGACCTCGACCCACATCTTAGAGCCGCCCTTGCGCCAGGCGTTCTCGCTGACCATGAAGGTGTCGTCGAGCGACAGGGCGCCGGAATGGAGGCGCTCGAACAGCATGTAGATCGTCATCATCTTGGTCATCGACGCGGGTTCGATCCGCATGTCGAGATTCTTGGCGAACAGAATCTCGCCGGTGTCGAAATCGAGGACCATGGCGCTCCGGGCCGGCGTTTCCAACTCGGCCGCGTCGGCGGCGAGCGGGACTGCCGACAGTGCCAGTGCGACTGCAAAGAACCGGCAGATGCCGGCAATCCTGTGAAAGAGTCCCTGCCTCATAAGTCCGATCTTACTTCGTTCGGGTGGCGGTTGCCGGACGGTCTCGATAGTGGCGGGAGACCGGATACCGGCCGATTGAACCGTCGGCGATCAGTCGATGACGATCCGTGCATCGGGATAGCCTGCTGCGATGACGGCTTCGAGTTGCTGATCGGCCGCGGCAACATTGGATAGCGGCCCCAGCCGGACGCGGAACAGCCGTTGATTGCCGGGCGCCTGGGTGATCTGCGCGTCTCCGACGCGTGTCAGGGCCGCTCGTGTGCGATTGGCATTGTCGTACTGCGAGAACGCGCCCGCCTGGATGAAGATACGGGGCGAACCGGGAACCGGCACCGTAGATACCTCTCCGACGCTCGCCACAGGGATTGCGGCGGGCGGTCTGGCCGGTTGCGGGGTCAGCGTCGGCGCGGGTTGCTCGGCGGCCGGCCGGCGTGGACTGGGGAGTTCGGCGGCAACCACACTTCCCCTGGGCGCAGCTTCGGGTGCCGGCGGCTCGTCCTCACCGCGGACGGGACTGCCGCCCTGTGCGTTGAGGGCCAGCTGGCGGCTGGCATCGGCGACGATCTCGACCTTCACCGGCGCGGTGCCCTGCATTTCGAAGCCGAGAAGCTGGGCGCCGCGACGCGACATGTCGATGATCCGCCCATGCGCAAAGGGGCCGCGGTCGTTGACCCGCACCAGCAGGGACCGACCGTTGTCGAGGTTCGTCACGCGCACGATGCTGGGCATCGGTAGGGTTCGATGCGCCGCGCTCACGAGGTTCATGTCGAATGTCTCGCCATTCGCGGTCTGCTTGCCGTGGAAATCGTTTCCGTACCAGGATGCGATGCCGGTTTCCGAATACTCGTAGTCGACCTTCGGATAGTACCAGACCCCGCCGATGGCGTAGGGGTTCCCGACCTTGTAGCCTCTGCCCTGAGGGGCATTGGTCCCCGGTCCTGCCGCCCCTTTGACGGCCGAGGACAGGAACTCGGTTTCCGCGCACCCGAAGATCATTCCGGTGGACAGCATCACAACAACGCGCAACGCGTGGCGCTGTCCCCAAGTCATGCGCATGAAGTTGTGGCTCAGCCTGTCAACGTATCCAATATATAGTGGATTTTAGCGCTCTCCGATGCCCTCGGCAAGGCGACCCACCGCCAGAGCGAAGAAATGCGAGCGATTCCATTTCAGGATGGTCTGGTAATTGTCATAGCCGAGGAAAGCCGGGGCCGGCGCATTCGCCGGCAGGATCAGCATCGCCTTCAACGGGCGGTCCGGCAGGTCGCTGCCGTCGGCGCTGCGGACGCCGAGCGCCTGCCACGCATCCAAGGGCCGCGCGTTGTCGGCCCCCTGAAGCGACTGGTCGAAGCCTTGCGGAAGGCGGACTGCGCGTCCCCAGGTCTCATCGCCCTTCCATCCGGAGCGGGACAGGTAGTTTGCCGCCGACGCCAGCGCATCGTTCACCGAGCCCCAAATGTCCTTTCGGCCGTCGCCATCGTAGTCGACGGCGAAGCGGACAAAGCTCGACGGTATGAACTGGACCTGTCCCATGGCCCCTGCCCAGGACCCTTTCATATTGTCCGCCGTCACATGACCCTGGTCGATGATGGTCAGGGCGTGCATCAACTCGTCGCGGAAGAATTTGCTGCGCCGGCCGTCATAAGCCAGCGTGGCGAGCGCGGGGACGACGTCGAAGGTGCCAAGGGTGCGCCCGAAATCCGATTCGATACCCCAGAACGCGACGATAAAGCGCGGCTGGACGCCGTATTTGGCCGCGATGTCGCGGAGCAGATCGCGATTCTCGTCGTATCGGGCCTGCCCCTTCTGAATACGGGCGTCCGGGACGACCTTGTCCATGTACTGGTCGAATGTCAGCGTGAACTCGGGCTGCTTGCGGTCGAGTTCGATGACTTTCGGGATCGGCTTTATGCCCAGCAGCGCCGAATCCAGCGTGGCTGCGGAGATGCCTTTGGCTAATGCGTCCTGCCGCAATCCCTCCAGCCATGTCTCGAATGACATGGATGCTGCGGAGAGCGACAGAGGGCATAGAACTGCGACGGTAACGACGGCGGCAGCGAGCGGACGGCGAAAAGCTTCGAGCATGATGGGCGCATCGATCCTGAAGGGGTTGATCGGCAATCCATTTGCCATATGAGGCCGGATGGGAGCAACGCCCCCTTGTGAAGAACGGCAGCGGGATGACTTCGGTTCCGGGGCGGAAACGAAATCGGCCCGGCTTTCGCCGGGCCGTCCGAGATGGCGACCGGAACCGATCAGCGCTCGGCGTAAGTGCCGTCCTTCCAGATGTACCAGACATATTCGGGGTTCTTGACGTCGCCCTTCTCGTCGAAGGTGAGATCCCCGATGATCGTCTTGAAGGTCTTGCCGCGAATGGCGGCGGCAACCTTCGGCGCGTCGAAGGTTTTGGCCTGCTTGGCCGCATCCGCCCAGACCTGGACCGCAGCATAGGTGTAGAGGGTATAGCCCTCCGGCTCGTAGCCCGCCTTCTTGAAGCGTTCCACCAGCGCCTTGGCCTCTGCCTTCTTGCGCGGATCGGGCTGGAAGGTCATCAGCGTGCCCTCGCCGGCCGGACCCGTGATCTTCCAGAACTCGTCGGTGACAAGGGCGTCGCCGGATACCATCTGCGGCTTGTATCCCTGCTCATGCGACTGGCGGATCATCAGGCCGGCCTCTGTGTGGTAGCCGCCGACATAGAAGGCGTCGATACCCGCGGCCTTCATCTTGGATACGAGAGCCGAATAGTCCTTCTCGCCCGCCGTGTAGGCTTCGTACATCGCTTCCTTGCCGCCGGCGGCGCGGAGGTTCTTCAGCGTCTCGTCCGCCAGACCTTTGCCATAGGCGGTCTTGTCGTGAAGGATCGCGATCTTCTTGTCCTTGAAGGCCTTGGCAAGATACTGCCCGGCCACGATGCCCTGGGCGTCGTCG
>JBFWNZ010000273.1:0-5435 GCA_050250795.1 Alphaproteobacteria bacterium
CTCCTCAGCCACAAATGAACGGCGCCCGGGCGGGACCGGGCGATAGGGCGCCGCTTATAACATGGCGAAAAAAGGCTGTGAAGGGGCTTGGCTGGCGCAAAGCGCGGGGGTTTACGCCGAAGCGGCACCTTCGCATATTAGGGCCATGGCCATTTTGAAGATTGCGAAAATGGGGCATCCGGTGCTGATGCATCCGGCGGCTCCCGTCGACGATCCCGCCGCTCCCGAGGTGCGCCGGCTGGTCGCCGACATGATCGAAACGATGGCGGATGCCGATGGCGCGGGTTTGGCCGCGCCGCAGGTGCATGTGCCCCTGCGGATCGTCGTCTTCTACCAACCCCCGGCGGATGACGGACGCCCCGATCCCGCCAGCGCCGCGCCGCTGGTACTGGTCAATCCGGTTGTCGAGCCGTTGACGGACGAGACCGAGACCGATTGGGAGGGCTGTCTTTCGGTGCCGGGGATGGTAGGCGCTGTTCCGCGCTTCACCCGTATCCGCTACCGCGCCGTGACGCCCGACGGCGGGCGGATCGACCGTACCGTCTCCGGCTTTCACGCCCGCGTGGTCCAGCACGAGTGCGATCACCTCGACGGGATCCTGTATCCGCAGCGGATGGCCGATCTCAGCCTGCTGATGTTCCGCGACCAGATGCGCTATCACCGCGGTGCCGACGAGGCGGAGGTCGAGGAATGAGCGGGGCCTCGGAAGCGCCGCGTGGCGACGATCCCATCGGCGTCTTGCGGGACACCGTGCTGAAGGCGGCCTTGCCGCATATTCCATTCGACGGCTGGTCCTGGGCCGCCCTCCGGCGCGGAGCCATGGATGCCGGACTGCCGGCAGCGGACGCCGAGCGCGCCTTTCCCGGGGGCGGCGCGGATGCCATCGACCATCACAATGCAATGGCCGACCGCCAGATGCTCGGTGCGCTCGCCGCGGCAGAGCCGGACGGGCTGAGGCTGCGCGGGAAGGTGGCGCTGGCGGTTCGTCTGCGCATCGACGGCGTCTTTGCCGACCGCGATGCGGTGCGACGGGGGATGGCGTTGCTGGCCCTGCCGCAGAATGCGCGGCTTGCCGCCAGGATGCTGTATCGGACGGTCGATGCGATCTGGCGAGCCGTCGGCGACACATCGACCGACTGGAACTTCTATTCCAAGCGCGCGCTGCTGGCGGGGGTCTATTCGAGCACGCTTCTCTGCTGGCTGACCGACGATACCCCGGATCGGCAGACGAGCTGGGCTTTCCTGGATCGCCGCATTGCCGAAGTCATGGCCTTGCCGCGGCTGACCGGGCGGCTGGACGGGGTCAAGGGGCTCGTCCGGCGGTTCCGGCGTGCGCGGACGCAGGCCCATCTCGGCGCCGGCGGATTGCGCTGACCTCAGGGGCGGCGCGGCGTCAGCAGGTTGACGTGACCCATCTTGCGGCCGGGACGCACATCGTGCTTGCCATAGAGATGCAGCCGTGCGTTCGGCGCGGTCAGATAGCGTTCCCAGTCGAGAACCTCGTCGCCGATCAGGTTCTTCATGACGGCGTCGGAATGGCGCTCCGTGGCGCCCAGGGGCAGGCCGCAGACGGCGCGCACCAGTTGCTCGAACTGGCTCACGAGGCAGCCGTCCAGAGTCCAGTGTCCGGAGTTGTGCGGCCGCGGTGCAATCTCATTCGCCAGCACCCGGCCGTCCCGCGTCAGGAACATCTCGACAGCGAGCAGGCCGACCACGTTCAGAGCCTCCGCCGCGCGCCGGGCGAGCCGTTCCGCCTCGGCAGCCGTCTCTGCGGGGATGGGCGCAGGGACGATGGTCGTGTCGAGGATGTGGTTGGCATGCCGGTTCTCGACCGGGACATAGGATGCGGTCTGTCCGTCGCGGCCATGCGCGACGATCACCGACATCTCCATCGAGAAATCGACCCAGCCTTCCAGAATGCAACTGGGGAACCGGCCGCCGCCGGTCGCCGTCATGGCTGCGGAGACGGATTGGAGATCGGTATCCGCCGTAATCTTGATCTGGCCTTTGCCGTCGTATCCGCCGCGTGCGGTCTTGAGCACGCAGGGGCGCCCCAGCGCGGCAACGGCCGGAGCGAGATCGGCGGCGGTCGGAACCGGCCGATACGGTGCCGTCGGCACGCCGTTTCCGTTCAGGAAGGCCTTCTCCAGGATCCGATCCTGCGCGACGGCCAGGACATCGGCGCCGGGATGCACCGCGATCCGCGTCGTCAGATGGCGAAGTGCCGTCACGGGCACATTCTCGAATTCCAGGGTCACGACATCGACGGACCGGGCAAAGGCATCGAGCGCCGCCTCGTCGTCATAGGAGGCGACGGTCGTGCGCTCGACGACCTGCGCGGCCGGGCTGTCGGTCTCGTCGGTCAGAACATGACAGCGGTAGCCCAGTCGCGCGGCCGCAAGGGCAATCATCCGGCCCAGCTGCCCGCCGCCGAGAATGCCGATGGTTCCGCCGGGTTCCACACGGCGGAACCCCGCTGCTTCGTCACTCATTGGTGGGTGTTTCGGGCACGGCGTCGGTCTGCCGAAGGCGCCAGCCTCGCACCGCTTCGGCGATGGCGGGATCCTGCAAGCCGACGATCGCGGCGGCCAGTAGTGCCGCATTCACCGCCCCCGGCCGGCCGATGGCCAGCGTGCCGACGGGAATCCCCGCGGGCATCTGCACGATGGACAGCAGCGAATCCATGCCTTTCAGGCTGGCGCTTTCCATCGGGACGCCGAGGACCGGCAGCGCCGTCATCGACGCCGTCATGCCGGGGAGATGGGCCGCGCCGCCGGCGCCGGCGATGATGACCTTGAGCCCCCGAGACTCGGCACCTTCGGCATAGGCGACAAGCCGCCTGGGCGTGCGGTGCGCGGACACGATCTGCGTTTCATGCGCCACGCCCAAGGCCGAGAGCGTTTCCGCGGCGTGCCGCATGGTGCTCCAGTCGGACTGGGAGCCCATGATGATCCCCACTGCCGGGGTTTCGGCCATTATCCTCTCCTCGCCGGGGCAATCCGAGTCGGCCCCCTGCTGACAGGTGCGCCGCACGATCTATATGGTTTAGGCGTATGGATTAGCGGTTTGCCGGGACGGGGTCAAACGGATGCCCATGCGTCATGGGCAGGACTGGGTTCGATGGTCGAAGACGTGAAGCCGCTCGCATCGGGCGGCCCGGCGATCCGCCGGTCTCCGACACCGCTCGCAGGCGTGCCGCGGCCGGAGCGGGACGGTCGGGAGGGCGCGGAGACCCCCGGCGACGAGAATGCGGCGTCGGCCGAGGCAGAGGATGTCGCCCTGCTGCAGGGCGTCGATGAACGCGCGTTGCCGCCCGAGGCGCGGTCGGCGTTTCTGGAACTGGTGAGCGAGGTGGCCGATCTACGGCAACATCTGGCGCAGACCCGCGACCGGATCGCCTATCTCCAGCATCTGCTCGATCGGGATCCGATGGCGCCTGTCCTGAACCGGCGCGGGCTGGCGCGGGAACTCGCGCATGTCCTGTCGCTGGCCGCACGGCACGAAACCGAGAGTACGCTCTGTTATTTCCGGATGGAGGGGCTGGCGGCGATCAATGCCCAGTACGGCCATGCGGTCGGCGATGCCGCCGTCGAACTGTTCGGGGCGGCGCTCGACGCCGCCATCCGCCCCGGCGATGTGGTCGGCCGGCTGGGCGGTAGCGAGTTCGCTGCCATCCTGGTCGGCTATGCCGTGGAGGAAGGTCGGGCGCGGGCACGCGAGATCGCTGCGGATGTGGGACGGCGCGTGATCCATTGGGGCGGCCGGCCGATCCATTTCCAGGTTGCCTGGGCGGTTCACCCGCTGCGGCCCGGGCAGGACGTCGCCACCGCGCTGCGCGAACTGGACCACGATGTGGCCGTCCGTCCGGAACCGGAGGCGACGGCCGGCCGTTAGGCAATGATGTCGGGGATCAACATGCTTTCGAGCCGCGCCATTTCGTCTTTCAGCAGCAGCTTCCGCTTCTTCAGCCGTTGCAGCTTGATCTGGTCGAAGGGCGGACTGGCCGCAATCCGGTCGATCGCATCGTCAAGATCATTATGTTCCATCCGCAACGCCTCGAGACGCTGACGGATGTCCTCCTGGTCCTCCATGCTTCTGCTGCCCGCCTGTTGATCATGACCGGCGCATGCTATCAAATTCATCCAATGGCGGCGAGGCGGGCAGGGTGAAGCGGATCGGCGTTCTGACCAGCGGCGGCGATTGCGCCGGATTGAACGCGGCATTGCGTGCGGTGGTGTATCGCGCGGTCCAGGGATATGGCTGGACGGTCGTCGGCATCGAGCAAGGAACCCATGGCCTGCTCGACCGCCCGCCCCGGGCGCGCACGCTGACGCCGTCGGACTTCGACGGCACCCTGCTGCGGCAGGGGGGGACCGTTCTCGGGACGACCAACAGGGGCGACCCCTTCGACTATCCGACTCCCGACGGCCGCCGCGATCTCTCCGGCGAGGTGATCCAGGGCTTTCAGGCGCTGCAACTGGATGCGTTGATCGGGATCGGCGGCGACGGCAGTCAGGCCATCCTGCGCCGGCTGGCCCAGCAGGGCGGCATTCCGCTGGTCTGCATACCCAAGACCATCGACAACGACATCGGCCTCACCGAAACCTCGATCGGATACGATACGGCCGTGCAGGTGGCGACCGAGGCGCTGGACCATCTTCAGCCGACGGCGGCGAGTCACGACCGGATCATGGTGCTGGAGGTGATGGGCCGCGATGCCGGCCATATCGCCCTGGTGGCCGGCATCGCGGGCGGCGCCGATGTCATTCTTATTCCGGAGATCCCCTACGACCTCGACCGCGTGGCCGCCAAGATCGAAGCGGTGCGCGAGGGCGGGCGGAACTTCTCGCTTGTGGTCGTCGCCGAAGCGGTCCGCACCAAGGAAGGCGATGCCGTGCGATCCGCGACCGCACGGTATGGCGGAATCGGGCATTACATCAGCGAGCGGCTTGCCGAGCGCATCGACGCGGAGGTCCGCGTGATGGTCCTGGGACATCTTCAGCGCGGCGGCACGCCGACCGCGCGGGATCGCCTGATGGCGTCGGCGTTCGGCGTGCATGCCGTCGACCTCATCGCGGCGGGACGTTTCGACCGCATGGTGGGGTGGCGCGACCGGCAGGTTATCGACGTGTCCATCGAGGATGCCATTGCCGCTTATCACACGGTCGATCTGAACGGCTCGGTGGTGGCGACCGCACGCGGGCTGGGCATCTGCCTGGGCGATTGCTGACGAAGGCGGGCAGCATGGCGGACGATGCCGCGCTTTGGCCCTTTTCATTGAGTGTCTATGCCCGGCCGGGGGTTGCCGAAGCCTGCCTCGCGCTTCAGGCACGGCGCGGTCTGGATGTGAACCTGCTTCTATGGTGCGGGTGGCGGGCGGCGGTCGGAGTCGGTGCCTGTAACGCGGCGGAACTGCGCGAAGCGATGGCGCTGAC
>JBFWNZ010000274.1:0-5428 GCA_050250795.1 Alphaproteobacteria bacterium
TCGCCGTGCAGATCGCGGACGAAATCCACAAGCCGGCGGACATGTTCTCGGCGCGCGGCACCTTCCCTTCGACACAGTTCGTAGAATTCGACATGAGCCCGCAAGCGGAGCGCTTCTACCGCTCGGGCCCATCCTTCCTGCAACGCTACCTGCCCTTCTGGGCCGCCATCCTGGTCGACCGGCTGTGGGTCATGCTGATTCCGCTGATCACGCTGCTGATCCCGCTGATTCGCATTCTTCCGCCCGTCTATCGGTGGCGCGTCCGGCGGCGCATCTACCGGATGTATCGCGATCTGCACCTGCTGGAATACGCCGCCGAATCGGGGAAGAAGACGCCGGAGGAGATCGCCGCCGAGGTCGACCGGCTGGATCACGAGATCCGCGACCTCAATGTCCCGCTCTCCTATTCCGAGGAGGTCTATGCGCTGCGGCTGCATCTCAACCTGGTCAAGCAGCGCGCGGCCGCTGCATAACGCCCCTCCCCGCCGGTTTCATTCCATGCGATAAGGGCGCCGATGCTCCGCCCGATTCCCTTCCTTGCCGCCATCCTGATCGCCGCCGGCCTGTCGGTCGGCCTGTGGGCGTGGCTCGGCCGGTCGGTCGACATCGTGGACGTTCCCAACGGCCATATCCAATGCCTGTCCTACACCCCGGCGACCGAGGGCGCGTCGCCGCTGGAGGCCAAGGACGGCATGTTCCCCGTGCCGGCCGGGCGCATCCCCGCCGACATGGCCGCGCTGGCCCCCTATACCGACTGCGTCCGCACCTATTCGATGCTGGGCGCCCAGGGCGACGTCCTGCCCGCGGCCGCAGCGGCCGGCATCAAGGTGCTGGTCGGCATCTGGATCGGCGCCGACGACAAGCGCAACGAGCTTGAGATCGCGCATGCGCTGGAGATCGCCCACGCCCATCCGGAAGCGGTCCGCGCCATCGTGGTCGGCAACGAGGTGCTGCTGCGGCGCGAGATGACGGGCGAGCGGCTGGCGCGCATCATCCAGTCGGTGAAGGCGCGGACGCATCTGCCGGTCACCTATGCCGACATCTACGAATTCTGGCGCCGCAATCCGGTGGTCGCCGAGGCGGTCGACATCGTGACCATCCACGTCCTGCCCTATTGGGACGATCCGCATCCCGTCACCATCGACGCGGTGCAGGCGCATGTCCGCACCATCATCGACACCGCCCGCCAGACCTTTCCCGGCAAGACGCTGCAAATCGGCGAGATCGGCTGGCCCTCGGCCGGGCGGACGCGGTCGGGCGCGGCGCCGACCCTGATCAACGAGGCGCGTTTCGTGCGCGAATTCGCCGCCCAGGCAACCGCCATCGGCGTGCCCTACAACCTGATCGAGGCCATCGACCAGCCCTGGAAGCGGGTTCCCGAGGGAACGGTCGGCGGATTCTGGGGCATTCTCGACGAGCATCGCGCGCTGAAATTCCCGCTGACGGGGCCGGTCAGCGAATGGCCGCGCTGGCCGCTGGCCGCGGGCTTCACCGCCGCCGTCGCCGCGCTCGTGCTGGGCTGGGCCGCGCTGCGCCGCCGCAGCATCGCGGCCGGGCGCTGGATCGCGCTCGGCATCGCAGGCCCCGCCATCGGCGCGACGCTATGGGCGCTCGGCGCCCAGATGGACGCCGTCGCCATCGGCTGGAAGGGCGACCTGTGGAGCGCCTATCTGCTGGCGCTGACCGGGCTGTGCGGCGCCATGCTTGCGCGCGTGATTGCCGACCCGCTCGACCGGCTGCGGCGCGTCGCCTCGCTGGACGACCTGCTTGCCGCATTCGCGGGACGCCGCGCCTGGGACGGCGCGGCACGGCTGGCGCTGCTGCATTGGGGCGCGATGCTGCCCGCGGCGGTGCTGGCGCTGGCCATCGCCATCGATGGCCGCCACCGGGATTTCATGACTCTCGCCTTCTGGATACCGGGCGCGGCCTTCCTGCTGCTGTCCTCGCGGACCCGCGCGCTGCGCGATCCGTCCTACGGCGCCCGACCGGAGGAAGGCTGGATCGCCGCCCTGCTGCTGCTGACCGCCCCCTTCGCGGTCGATGCGCCGATCAACCGCGAAGCCTGGGCCTGGGCCGCGACCTGCGTGCTGCTGTGCCTGCCCTGGCTGCCCGACGCCTTTGCCGAGGCCGGGCGGCTGCGCCGTGCCTTCCGCTCAGCGCGCCCGCACGAGACACAGCAGCGCTAGCACGACCGCGGCGGTCGATAGTGTGGCGTTGTAGAGGATCATCCCGGCGCCGCCCAGAATCATCGCCGCGAAGGCGAGCCGCCGTGCGGCCGTCGCCCGCGATGCCAGGAGGGCGCCCAGTCCCGCCAGTGCCGCCAACAGCGCCAGCCAGCCGAATCCGCCGAATTCCGTGAACACGATCAAGCCGGTACGGAACGGGCACCACCAGGGGCCGCTGCGCTCGCAGGCCGCGCCCAAGCGCTCCGGCTCCACGAACGCATAGCGCACCGCATAGCCGCCCACGGCCGCGGCCCCCGCCGCCAGCACGCCGCCCAACGCCCGCGCCTCGCCCCACAGCGCCGCAATCCCGCCGCGCCCCGCCGCATCCGTTCCTGCCGTCATGAACGCCCCGTTGCCTCCGAGTGCCCCGCGCATTGATAGACCGGCAAGCGGCTGCGCTCAACGCCCACCCTTTTCTTGTCGCCGCGGCGGGCCGATATTAGCGATGCGATCAACCGATGCTGCGGAGGCCGCCCATGTTCTTCGTCTCGCCGAGAAAGCTGCGCATGCCGACGCCGGAGGAGGCGCTTCCCGGCCGCGCCACGCCGATGAAGGTGCCGGCCCGGCATGTCGTGACCGGCGCGCCGTTGCAGCCGCCCTTCCCGGCCGGCATCGAGACGGCGATGTTCGGCCTCGGCTGCTTCTGGGGCGCGGAACGGATGTTCTGGCAACTGCCGGGCGTCCACACGACCGCCGTGGGCTATGCCGCGGGCCACACGCCGAACCCGACCTATGAGGAGGTCTGCTCCGGCCGCACCGGGCACAACGAAGTCGTGCTGGTCGCCTTCGATCCCAAGCGCGTGTCCTATGCGGACCTGCTGCGCGTCTTCTGGGAAGGCCATGACCCGACCCAGGGCATGCGCCAGGGCAACGATGTCGGCACCCAGTACCGGTCGGGCATCTATGTCTATTCCGACGCCCAGCGTGCAGCGGCCGAAGCATCGCGCGAGGCCTATGACGCGGCGCTGCGCAAGCGCGGCTTCGACGGCGTGACGACCGAAATCCTCGACGCACCCGCCTTCTACTATGCCGAGGACTATCACCAGCAGTATCTGGCGAAGAACCCCGGCGGCTATTGCGGCCTGGGCGGAACCGGCGTCGCCTGCCCCGCCCCGGCCCCCATCACCGCCGGCGTCACGGCCTGATCAGTCGCGCAGCACCACGCGGTAGAGCAGCCGGCCTTCCTCGGGGTTGTAGTCGGCATGCGCCTTGTGCAGGGCGGCGCGGTTGTCGCACATGACGATGTCGCCGACCTGCCATTTGTGCCGGTAGGTGAATTCCGGCTTGATCGAGACATCCATCAGCTCGTCGAGGAAGCGCCAGCTGTCCTCCGGCTGCATACCCTCGATATAGGCGCATTTGGTCGGGTGGAAATAGAGCGCGCGCTCGCCCGTCTCCGGATGCACGCGCACCAGCGGATGCACCGCGGGCTTCGCATAGCGCTTCTGGTCCTCGGCCGTGGCCACGATCTCGCGGTCCAGCTTGTTCACCGTCTGCATCGGATCGACGCGCTGGCGCCATTCCTCGGGCAATGCCTTATAGGCAGCGCGCATATCGGCGAAGCTGGTGTCGCCGCCCTGCGAGGGCAGCTTCAGCGCATAGAGCACGGTCGAGAAGGGCGGCCGCTCATGATTGATATGGTCGGTGTGCCAGGACGAACTGCCGCGCACGAACCGCTGGCCCTCCTCGGTCTTGGCGCTCTCGGTGCTGGACAGCACGCCGACCAACGGGTTGGTGCCCATGTTGTACTGCGAGTAATGCTGCTGCATCGGCTCGCCCAGCTGCTGCATCGCCCGCAGATAGCCGTCCGCGTCCAGATCCTGGCCGTGGAACACCACCACCAGATGCTCCGCCAGCGCGCGCCGGACCGCGGCGCAATCCTCCGGCGACAGCGGCTCGTTCAGGTCGACGCCGTCGGCCTCGACGCCGAACACATCGGTCAGGGGCGTGAATGCGATGGTCATGTGGGCCTTCCTCCAGAGGGCAGCCGGACGCTGCCGCGATTAATTTGTCCGGACTTTATCAGGGTCCGTCGATTTGCGAAAAGGGGGCGTGCGCGTCGCATCGCTGCATGGCGCCGCGCGCGTTGGACTCGCGCGGCCCGCGGTTTACAATCGCCGGATATCGGACAAGGGGCGGCAGGCGCCGCCGGAGAAACGTGCCATGACATTCGACAGCAAGACCCTCGCGGACTGGCAGGCGCTGGCCGCCGGCGAACTCAAGGACCAGTCGGCCGACGATCTTGTCTGGCAGACGCCCGAGGGCATCGCGGTGAAGCCGCTGTATACCGAGGCCGACCTCGAAGGGCTGTCGCATCTGAACACCCTGCCCGGTTTCGCGCCCTTCCTGCGCGGACCGAAGGCGACGATGTATGCCGGCCGGCCCTGGACCGTGCGGCAGTATTCGGGCTTCTCCACCGCCGAGGAATCCAACGCCTTCTACCGCAAGAACCTGGAGGCGGGGCAGATGGGCCTGTCCATCGCCTTCGACCTGGCCACCCATCGCGGCTATGACAGCGACCATCCGCGCGTCGTCGGCGACGTGGGCAAGGCCGGCGTCGCCATCGATTCCGTCGAGGACATGAAGATCCTGTTCGACGGCATCCCGCTGGACCGCATGTCGGTCAGCATGACCATGAACGGCGCCGTGCTGCCGGTGATGGCCATGTACATCGTGGCGGGCGAGGAACAGGGCGCGACGCAGAAGCAGCTGAGCGGCACCATCCAGAACGACATCCTCAAGGAGTTCATGGTCCGCAACACCTATATCTACCCGCCCGCGCCCTCGATGCGGATCGTGGCCGACATCATCGAGCACACGGCGCATCACATGCCGCGCTTCAACTCGATCTCGATCTCCGGCTACCACATGCAGGAGGCCGGGGCGACGGCGGTGCAGGAACTGGCCTTCACCATCGCCGACGGCATCGAGTATGTGCGGGCCGCGCGATCCAAGGGGCTGAACGTGGACAAGTTCGCGCCGCGGCTGTCCTTCTTCTTCGGCATCGGCATGAACTTCTTCATGGAGATCGCCAAGCTGCGCGCCGCGCGCCAGCTCTGGGCCGAGTTGTTGGACCGGCATTTCCAGCCCAAGGACGACCGGTCGCTGGCGCTGCGCACGCATTGCCAGACCTCGGGCGCGTCGCTGTCCGAGCAGGACCCCTACATCAACGTGGTCCGCTCCACCATCGAGGCGCTGGCCGC
>JBFWNZ010000275.1:0-5408 GCA_050250795.1 Alphaproteobacteria bacterium
GAGAGGGTCCGGCAGCGACATCTGGGGCGCTATTATAGGGTCGGCTGTTGCAGGCGCTGCTGCGGGATACGCCGAGGGCCAATCCCGCACAGCAGCGGAACCCGCTCCATACATGATGGGATGGGAGGTTCGTCGTAACGGCGAAAGCATTTGTCGTGATCCTTTTGTCTGGTCGGCTACTAAAGAGATTGAATGCGATTAGCGATGCATGTGGAGCTTTGTCCCTCTATGCAGTGCCACCCTTCCCCCTTGAGAACAAAACCTGTACAATCGCCCGTCCACCGCGCGCGCTGGCGCGCCAAGGGAGGACGAGGACTTGGCTGCACTCGCCGAGAGCCCGATTGCGCATGAGATCTGGGACCTGAAATACCGCCTCAAGGCGGCGGACGGGTCGCCGCTGGACGCCACGGTCGAGGAGACCTGGCGGCGGGTGGCGCTTGCGCTGGCGGCGCCGGAGGCCGATTCCGTGCGCGATGCGTGGGCGGCGCGGTTCGAGGCGGCGATGCGCGATTACCGCTTCCTGCCCGCCGGGCGCATCCTGGCCGGGGCGGGCAGCGGGCGGGCGGTCACCCTGTTCAACTGCTTCGTCATGGGCACCATCCCCGACGACATGGGCGGCATCTTCGAGGCGCTGAAGGAAGCGGCGCTGACGATGCAGCAGGGCGGCGGCATCGGCTATGACTTCTCCACCCTGCGGCCGCGCGGCGCGCCGGTGCGCGGCGTGGGGGCGGATGCGTCGGGCCCGCTCAGCTTCATGGATGTGTGGGACGCGATGTGCCGCACCATCATGAGCGCGGGCTCGCGCCGCGGCGCCATGATGGGCACGATGCGCTGCGACCATCCGGATATCGAGGCCTTCATCGAGGCCAAGCGCGACCCCGCCCGCCTGCGCATGTTCAACCTGTCGGTCCTGATCACCGACGCCTTCATGGACGCGGTGGAAGCGGGGGCGGGCTGGGACCTGACGTTCGAGGGCACCGTCCTGCGCACCGTGCCGGCCCGCGACCTGTGGGACCGGATCATGCGCGCGACATATGACAGCGCCGAGCCGGGCGCGATCTTCATCGACCGCATCAACCGGCTGAACAACCTGTCCTATTGCGAAACGATCCACGCCACCAACCCCTGCGGCGAGCAGCCGCTGCCGCCCTATGGCGCCTGCGACCTGGGCTCGATCAACCTGGCGCGGCTGGTGAAGCACCCGTTCACCGCGCGCGCCGCGCTGGACACGGACGCGCTGGAGGAACTGGCCGCGGTCGCGGTGCGGATGCTGGACAATGTGATCGACGTCTCGCGCTTTCCGCTCGACGCGCAGCGGCAGGAGGCGCAGGCGAAGCGGCGCATCGGCCTGGGCGTCACCGGCCTTGCCGACGCGCTGATCCAGTGCCGTGTCCGCTATGGCAGCGACGCGGCGGTGGAGCTGACCGGGCGCTGGATGGCGGCGGTGCAGCGCGCGGCCTATCGCGCCTCGGCCGATCTGGCGCGCGAGAAGGGGCCGTTCCCGCTCTACGACCGAGACGCGATCCTGGCGGCGCCGATGGTGGCGGCGCTGGACGCGGAGACGCGCGACCGGATCGCCGCGCAGGGCCTGCGCAACGGCCTCGTCACCTCGATCGCGCCGACCGGCACGATCTCGCTGTTCGCCGACAACGTGTCGTCGGGCATCGAGCCGGTGTTCGCCCGCCGCTATCGCCGCGCCGTGCTGGCGCCCAGCGGCGAGCGGCGCGAGGAGGAGGTGAGCGACTATGCCTACCGCCTGTACCGGCAGGCGCATCCCGGTCCGGAAGACGACAGCGACCTGCCCGACTATTTCGTCGATGCCCAGACGCTGGGCCCCGACGACCATCTGCGCATGCAGGCGGCCGTGCAGGCGCATGTCGACAGCTCGATCTCCAAGACCGTCAACCTGCCCGAGAGCATCTCCTTCGACGATTTCCGCGCCGTCTACCGCCGTGCCTATGAGTTGGGCTGCAAGGGCTGCACCACCTATCGCCCGAATCCCGTGACGGGGGCGGTGCTGCGGGTGGAGACGGCGCCCGCCCCCGCGCCGGTCTCGGCCCCCATGCCGCTGACGGAAGGCGGGATCGTGCATCTGACGCCGCCCCTGGAGCGGCCGGGGGCGCTGGAGGGCCGCACCTATAAGCTGAAATGGCCGGACAGCGATCACGCCATCTACATCACCGTCAACGATCTGGTGCAGGACGGGCGGCGGCGGCCCTTCGAGGTGTTCATCAACTCCAAGAACATGGAGCATTACGCCTGGACCGTGGCGCTGACGCGGATGATCAGCGCGGTGTTCCGGCGCGGCGGCGACGTGTCCTTCGTGGTCGAGGAGCTGAAGGCGGTGTTCGATCCGCGCGGCGGGCAGTGGATGGGCGGGCGCTATGTGCCCTCGCTGCTGGCCGCCATCGGCGACACGATCGAGCAGCATATGGTGGCCATCGGCGCCATGCCGGCCCGCGGGGCAGGATCGCCGCCTGCCTTTGCGCCCCCTGCCTTCGCCCGCCGCCAGGCGGTGGGCGAGGCGCTGGGGCAATGCCCGAAATGCGGCGCGGCGGCCCTGCTGCGCCAGGAAGGCTGCGACCTCTGCACCGCCTGCGGCTATTCCCGCTGCGGATAGGGCGGCGCGCTCCACCCGCTCCCTTCGGTGTCATTCCCGCGAACGCGGGAATCCAGAGCCGGCGGCAGGGCGTCCGTGCCAGCGGCACGCCTGCCGTTCGTCCGCACCCGGGCAGCGGGACAGGCGCCGTGCCGTTCGCCCTGGATTCCGGGTTCCGCTTCGCGGCCCCGGAATGACGGCTTTAAATGGCTGTCGTTCCCGCGAAAGCGGGAACCCAGGGCCAGCGGCGCCACGCGTCGGCCAGCGGCACGCTGTGCTGGGTCGGGTGCCCTATCCCTCTGCGTCCAGCCCGTGGACCAGGGCC
The DNA here is from genome assembly GCA_050250795.1 of Alphaproteobacteria bacterium. Classification (GTDB taxonomy): domain Bacteria; phylum Pseudomonadota; class Alphaproteobacteria; order UBA8366; family UBA8366; genus JBFWNZ01. The sequence continues at coordinate 2,925 of JBFWNZ010000275.1, forward strand.
TGGATCGCGGACAGGCGGCGGTCGCGGATGCCGAGCTGGGCGAGGCGGTCGACGGTGCTGTCGAGATAGTCGCGATTGGTGCCGCTGCTGCCGGCGCCGCGGTGGACGAGGCGCGCCACCTGCTGCGGCGACAGGCCGCCGGCATATTGCGGGTGGTCGCGGTCGGCGACGAAGGCGAGGCAGCGCAGCATGCCGTCGGGGCGCGAGGCATCGAGCAGGCGCACCGGGGCGGGATGCGGGCGGTAGACGGCGGTCACCATCTCGCGGTCCCACAGATAGGCGAGCGCGGCCTGCGCCTCGGCGCAGTCGACGCGGAAGGCCATGCCGCGGCAGCTGCCGCCGCGGTCGAGGCCGAGCACGAGACCCGGCCGCTCGACCGTGCCGCGGTAATGCTGGGAGTAGATGCAGAAGGCGCGGTGGAAGCCGTGCAGCACCGCCGGCCGCGCGTCGCAATAGACGAAGCCGGGGTTCCACAGCAGCGAGCCGTAGCCGAACACCCAGACATCGCGGTCGCAGGGCACGCGGGCGAGGAAATCCGCGCGGGCACGGGCGAGCGTCTCGGCCTCGGTCGCGGGCAGCGGCGGGGCGCCGGCAATCGGCGGGGGGTCAGAAGCGGCGGTCATGAGATGCGATCATGGGCCGGGCGGGCCATCGGGTTGCGGCGCAATGCTTTTCCGTCGGCGGCGGGCCGCTTATAAGATGCGCGGAAAGAGGTGTCCATGCTGTCACGGCGTATCCTGATCGGCTCGCTCGCGCTGCTGCTGCTCGTCGCGGGCGCCTATGCCGGCTATTGGTTCTATGCGGCGGGGCTGGCCCGCGACGCGGTCGAGCGCTGGGCCGCGGCCCGCCGGGCCGAAGGCTATACGGTCGATTATCGCGCCGGCAGCGCCGAGGGCTTTCCGCTCACCATCCGGCTGCCGCTGCAGGCGCCGAAGATGGCGGGCCCGGTGCGCACCGCGCCGGCCGACGCGTTTTCCTGGGAGGCGGATGCGGTGGGGCTGGAGATGCAGCCCTGGGACCCGTTCCGCTATCGCATCGAGGCGCATGGCACGCAGCGCGTGGCGGTGCAGGTGCGCGGCGAATGGCAGCGCTACGCGCTCGACGCCGGGCATGCGGTGGGCATGGCCGCGCTGCGCCGCGACGGGCGGCTGGAGCAGGGTGCCTTCGACCTGTCGGACCTGCGGATGACGGACACGGCCGGTCGGCCGGTGCTGCAGGCCCGCCGCGCCGCGGCGCGCACCCTGCTGCCCGCGAAGCCGCCGGCCGGCCATACCGAACAGGCGGCCGAGCTGTCGATGCTGCTGCACGACGCGCTGTTCCCGGCCGCGGCGGGCGAGGCGCTGGGGCCCGAGGTGGCCAAGCTGGAATTCGTCGTCGACCTGAAAGGCCCGGTCCCGGCCGGACCGGAGCGCGCGGCCCTGGAGGCCTGGCGGCGCGACGGGGGCACGGTCGAGGTGGAGTGGCTGAACCTCGTCTGGGGACCGCTCGACCTGCGCGCCAAGGGCACGGCGGCGCTGGACGAGGCGATGCGGCCACTGGGCGCCTTGACCGCCGATGTCCGCGGCTATGGGCCGGCGCTGGACGCCTTTGCCAAGGCGGGGGCGGTGAAGCCGGAGATGGCGGCGACGGCGCGGCTTGCGCTCGATCTGCTGGCGCGCCAGGACGGGACGAGCGGCGAGCGCGTGCTGACGGTGCCGCTGACGGCGCAGGACGGCGCCCTGTTCGTGGGGCCGGTGCGGCTGTTCAGCCTTCGCCCGATTCCGCTTTAGGGGTCTTCGCGGCGGGCTCGGTCGCCTGGAAGGAGCCGGCCTGTCCCATCTCGACCACGCTGCGGCGGATCGCCCGGCCGCGCTCGAAATGGCGTTCCAGCCGGTCGCCCTCGCCCCAGCGGATGGCGCGCTGCATCGCGGTCAGGTCCTCGACGAACCGGCCGAGAATCTCCAGCACCGCCTCGCGGTTGTTGAGGAAGATGTCGCGCCACATCACCGGGTCCGAGGCGGCGATGCGGGTGAAGTCGCGGAAGCCGCCGGCGGAGAACTTGATGACCTCGGCGGTCTCGACCACGTCGCCGCCGGTCTGCTCGCCGCGCAGCTGTTCTTCCAGGTCGCTCGCCGTGCCGACGATGGTGTAGGCGATGAGATGCGGCACATGCGAGGTGACGGCCAGCACGCGGTCGTGATGGCGCGCATCCATCCGCTCGACCCGGCTGCCGGTGCGGCGCCAGAATTCCATCAGCCGCTCCACCGCGTCCTCGTCGGTGCCGGGCGGCGGGGTGAGGATGCAGTAGCGGTCCTCGAACAGCGAGGCGAAGCCCGCCTCGGGGCCGGAATGCTCGGTGCCGGCGACGGGATGGGCGGGCACGAAATGCACGCCCGCCGGCAGATGCGGGCCGACATCGCGGATCACCGCCATCTTGACCGAGCCGACATCGCTGACGATGGCGCCGGGCGCCAGCGCCGGGGCGATCTGCGCGGCAAGATCGCC
>JBFWNZ010000276.1:0-5398 GCA_050250795.1 Alphaproteobacteria bacterium
TTGTTGGCGTAATCCGGGCTGTCGGCCATGTCGGGGCGGCCGACGGCGTTGCAGAAGCGCTTGAACAGGTTGTCGTTGCCAAGGCCGAGCGTGAGCGGATCGTCGGCGGTGTGGAACACCTGATAGACGGCGATCACGCTCTCCTTGGCGCCGCTGCGGCGCGGCACGTCGCCGGTGGCAAGATGCGGCGCGATGATCGGCGTCATGAACCGGGTCATGCTCTCGACCAGCGACAGGTCCAGCTTATGGCCGCGGCCGGTGCGCATGCGGTCGAACAGCGCGGCCACGGCGGCATAGGCGCCGTCCATGCCGGTCAACAGGTCGGCGGCGGGGGTGCCCACCTTCTGCGGGTCGTTCTCGATCTCGCCCGTCATGTCCATGACGCCGCTGTAGCCCTCGGCGATCAGGTCGTAGCCCGGCCAGTCCTTGCGGGCGCCGGTCAGTCCGAATCCGGAGATCGAGACGAAAACGATGTCGGGGCGGATCGCCTTGCAGGTGTCGTAGTCGGCCTTCAGCTTCTCCTGCACGCGCGGGACGGCGTTGGTCACGACGATGTCGGACTTGGCGACCAACTCATGCAGGATCGCGAGCCCGGCGGGCTGGCTGTAGTCGAGCGTCACGCTCTGCTTGTTGCGGTTGACCGACTGGAACCAGACGGACTCGCCGTCGATGAAGGGCGGGCCCCAGGCGCGGCAGTCGTCGCCCTGGCCGGGCCGCTCGATCTTCACCACCTCGGCGCCCATATCGCCCAGCAGCAACGTGCAGTAAGGGCCGGCAATCGATGTGGTCAGGTCCAGGACCCTTACGCCGGCGAGCAGGTCGAATCCGCCGCCCAGCGGCAGGGCGGGCAGGCGCTGCGAGGGCGTCATCTCGGTTTCCGTCATCGTCTCCTCTCGGTTGGCTGGACGCTTTATGGCGCGTGACGCGTCAGCGTTCCAGCCCGAACAGCATCTGGTAGACCCCGCTGCGGATGCTGCCGCTCATCGCGCCATGGGTTCGCATGGCCGATTCCGACAGATGCTTGCGGCAGGCATCGTGCGTGGCGTGCTCGCTCATCGCTTCGACCAGGACGATCCAGGAGGCGATGGCATCGGGCTGGCTGCGGAACTCCTTCTCCTTGGTCGCCATGTTCGTGGTCGAGGGATCGGCTTGCCAGACGCGGGCCGCGACGACCTGTGGTTCGGCCATCGTGGCGGGGAAGGCTTCGTCGCGCAGCCAGGACATGAACTGAGCCGCGTGCTCGTCGCCGACCGCAAGCCGATAGGCGGTGACGGCCGTGCCGAAGCCCAGGCCAACGGAGTGGCGGACGCTGCCGATCGTCCGCACCGTGTTGTGGCAATGGCGCATCACGCGCTGGGTCCAGGGCGTCGGGTTCTCCAGCAGCGCCACATATTCGGGGCTGCGCAGCACATCGAGACTGTCCGTCTCATAGAGCGCCATGTAGCGAGGGCCCCCCGACAGCGCGCGATAGCGGCGCCCGGAGCGGAACCCCGACAGGCCCAGCCGGTCGGGAATGTGCTCTCGGAAATACCATTCGTTGAAGTCGTCCTCGCCTTCGGCGGCGACGTCGGCCCAGAAAGCCAATGCTCCCCGTGACATGGTGCAACCCCGCGGATTTCGGTTATTCTTCGCCCGGCCGGGCAAGTCCCGCTATCCCAGCATGGGCCATGCCGCTTGTCCACAGCCGCATGCGCCTGCATCGAGAAGGAGAGGAAGATGCGTCGAATCCTGGCGATCCAGGGGGCCAACATGGTGTGGCTGGGCAAGCGCGAGCCGGAACTCTACGGCACGACGACGGCTGCCGAACTGGACGAGATCGTGCTGGCGCACGCGAAGGAGCGCGGCTGCACGGTCGATATCTTCTATACGAATGTCGAGGGCATGGCGATCGACCGCGTCTATCAAGCCGTGCGCGATGGCGTCGACGGGCTGCTGATGAACCCGGCCGGCTTCACCTATGCGGGCTATGCGCTGCGCGACTGCATCCGGGCCGTGGCGCCGCTGCCCTATGTCGAAGTGCATATGACCAATATCGAGAAGCGCGGCATGCACTCGGTCCTGGCAGAGGCGGCGGTTGGAATGGTCGCAGGCTTTGGGGTGCAATCCTACCGCGTCGGCATGGACGCATTGCTGCAGACCATCGAAATGCGTGCGAAGCCGGCATAGCCGCTGCGTCGTTGCGTCGCGGGCGTGGCCTTGCGGCACGCCTTGCTATAATAAATCGAATTCGGCGGTGCGGGGCTGCCGGGCCGGCTGCCATGTCGGCCGCTGCCGTCGTCCGGTCCAATGCCGCTCGGGGTTCTGTCGATGCCCGGCCCTGTTCCGCTCGTCACCATTGCCATTCCGGCTTCCCGGGACCATGCGGCCCTGGAGGTCGCATTACGGTCGGCGGCAGCCCAGGATTATCCGAATCTGGAAATCCTGACCCTCGAGAGGTCGGTCGATCCGGACGCGGCGCCCTCGGACCTGGCTGAAGACAGCCGCATTTCGGTGCTGCAGCCGAACCGGCCTTTGAGCGCGGTGGCAAGCCGGCAGTTCCTGCTGGGCGCCGCGACGGGCGAGTTCTTCATGTGGCTGGCCCCCGGCGATTGGCTCGATCCGGATTTCGTCTCTGCCTGTGCCCGTCTGCTGAACGAGCGCACGGATCATGTCGCCGTGGCGGGGCGCCAGATGTTTCATGACGAGGCTGGCGAACCCCAGGAAAGCCCGTCCTTCAGCGTCACGGCCGACCAGGCACAGGATCGGGTGGAGGAGTTCCTGTCCGCCGTGGTGGATATGGGCGGCTATTGGTTGTTCCGCCGTTCAGCCATCGCCGATGTTCCGCTGCGCGAGGCCCTGGGGTACGAGTTCGGGCTCTTCACCGAAGCGGCCTTCAAGGGAAAGATCGCGATCCAACCGGCGACCGCAAGTCACCGGGAGGGTAATCCCAACCTCGAATCCTTCGCCGATGTGGCGGTGAAACTGGGCGTTTCGGCGTATCAGGCCGAAGACCCGTACCTGATGGCGGCGGCCATCCTGTTCTGCGATATCGTCTTTCTGCGGCCCGCCTATGGGCGTCTGGCCGAAGGCGAGCGCCTGCGGCTGGCGTCCCGCGCGTTCACGATCATCGGCCGGCGTTGGACGATCCTGAATGCGCTGCACTTCATGTCGTTTGCATCGCGCATCTTTCCGCAGGAGCGGATCGGCGAACGGATGCGCATACTGCGCCGTCGTTTCGCGACCTTCCTGATGACCGGGGAGGGGGATGGATATATCGGCCTGCCGATGGTCATCCTGGTCGATATGATCAATGTGCTGTGCCGTATCGGTCTCGGCAAAATGCCGCCGGCGAAGGACGAGACGGACACGCTGGCCCGGTTGAGCGGGGCCTGGGAGGGGGCGGCGACCGATGACCGCCGCAACCGCCTGTTGATGGCGATGGCGCTTTACGTCTAGTTCTCGGACGCGAAGTTCTGGCGGTGCCGTGCGCGATAGGCGTGCCGGATATGCGCCCGAGCGGCCGTATCCGCCGCTTCGGCGTCGCCGCGTCCGATGGCATCGACGACGGCCCTGTGCTCGCCATGGGCGATGGCGGAGCGGCCCGGTTGCGCCAGGGTGGTCGGGCCCAGCAGGGTCATGGAATCGCGGAGCGCATTGAGCGATTTCAACAGATAGCGGTTATGCGCGGCGCGATAGATCGTCTCGTGGAATTCGCGGTTCAGTTCCGCAAGCGCGGGTGCGTCGTCCAGCAGGGTGGCCTCGATATCGAGAAAGCCCTGCAGGCGGGCGATTTCGGCCTCGGATGCAATACGTGCGGCAAAGGCCGCCGCGGCGCCTTCCAGAACTTCGCGAATCCTGTAGAGCTCGAGCGTGGCAGCTTCGTCCAGTTCGGCGATCACCATGCCGCGATGCGGCTCGAAAGCCAGAAGCCCGTCCGCTTCGAGCCGCCGAAGGGCCTCGCGGACGGGCGTTCTGCTTATTTCCAGCCAGTCCGCGATTTCCTTTTCGCGGACACGGCTGCCGGGACGAAGCCGGCCCGTGCGGATCGCCTCGCGCAGGGACGCATAGGCGAAGGCACCGAGCGAGACATGCTCGCGGGCCGACTCGTCCAGGGCCATGCTTAGCGGGCCGCTTCGCCCGCCGAGGCGCCGGCCATGCGGCCGAACACGGCACCGGCCATCAGGCCCGTGCCACCCGGATAGTTGAAGTAGAACAGGCCGCCGACCATCTCGCCCGCGGCATACAGGCCCGGGATCGGCTTCATGTCCGTGTCCAGCACCTGGCCGCTGTCGGGGATGATCCGCAGGCCGCCGAAGGTGAAGGTGATGCCGCAGGTGACCTGATAGGCCTCATACGGGGGCTCATCCAGCAGGTTGGCCCAGTTCGACTTCGGAACCGGCAGCCCGCGCGTGCCGCGGCCGTCGAGGACGGTCGGGTTGAACGGCACGTCGGTCATGACGGCGTTGTTGTATTCCTTGATCGTCTCGACGCACTGCTTGGCGTTGACGCCTTCGAGCTTGCTGGCCAGTTCCTCGATGGTGTTCGCCGTGACCTTGGTCACCTGCTTGATGCGGTATTCGCCGCGCAGCTTGTCCAGCACCTTGGAATCGAAGATCTGCCAAGCGAACTGACCCGGCTGGTTCAGGATGACGCGGCCGTATTTGGCATAGGTGTAGTTGCGGAAATCTGCCGCCTCGTCGACGAAGCGCTTGCCCTCGGCATTGACCATGATGCCCAGCGGGTAGCTGTGCTTCTGGAAGTTGTCGAGCACGACGAGATCGCCGTATTCCGGCGCATTGTAGTCCCAGCCGACGGCGTGGCAGCCCGACCAGTTGCCATAGGGCATGGCACCGATCTCAAGCGCCATGCGGATGCCGTCGCCGGTGTTGTAGCGGGTGCCGCGCACCTTCGCGAGCTCCCAGCCCGGGCCGAGGTAGCGGGTGCGCATCTCGGCATTCGCCTGGAAGCCGCCGGCGGCCAGAACGACGGACTTCGCCGTCAGGTCGCGGACCTTGCCAGCCTGCTTCACCTTCACGCCATAGACCTTGTCGTCATCGTAGAGCAGCGACTGCGCGCGCGCTTCGAACAGCACGTCGATGCCCAGCTTCTCCGCGATCTCGAGCTGTGTCTCGACCAAGCCATGGCCGCCGCCCCAGGTCTCGACGCACAGGCCGCCCCAGAACTTGAACTTGCCGTCGACCTTGAACGCCTGGCGGCCGTAGCTGGGCTGAAGCTTGACGCCCTTCTGCTTCATCCACTGCAGGGCGCTGAGGCTGCGCGTCACCAGCGTCTCGACCATGTCGGCGTCGGTGCGATAGCTCGTGACGCGGTACATGTCGTCGAAGAAGTTGTCGGCGGTGTAGACGCCGAAATCGGTGTTCGCGATCTCTTCCTCGGTGAGGTCGAGGACGGTCTTGAT
>JBFWNZ010000277.1:0-5376 GCA_050250795.1 Alphaproteobacteria bacterium
CGTCCCGGCCGGATGCCCTGCGCGGTGGGACGATCCTCGGCGAAGGCGCGGGCCGGGTCGTGGCAGCCGGCGCAGGGCTTGCCGTCCGGCCCCGGCAGGCGTGCATCGAAGAACAGCCGCCGGCCGAGATCGGCGGCGGCCGGATCGCCCGAGACGCGGTTGCCGGGATCGGGCGTCCAGGGCGGCGGCCAGGGGCCGTGGCGCAGGATGCGCGCCGTCTCTTCAGGCGTGAACGAGACGTCACCGGCAAGAGCCGGTCCCGCCAGCAGCCCCGCCAGCAGCAGAATCCAGTTAGCGCTGCGCATGGTCCGAGAGGAAGCGCAGCGGCGGCGCGTCCGGGCGGTGCAGGTCCACGGCGAAGCGCCACAGCCCCGGCATGTGCAGCAGCAACCCTTCGGCCATATAGCGTCCCGGCCCGTCCTCCCGGACGGACGGCACATAGTCCATGCCGTGACCATGCGCCGGCATCTCGGCCGAGACGGCGACGCGGCCCTCGGCCGGGCGGCCCGCCGGATCGCAGATCGCGAGATGCAGGCGGAACGGCTCGCCGACTGCCGGCTCCTTCGGCTCGAAACCAAGCACCGCGCGGTAGCCCTGCTCGGTCGCCATCCGCTCGCCCGGCCCGGCCACGCAATGCGCCGCGGCCGGCAGGGCTGCGGACAGCCCCATCAGGACGAATGCCGCAACAGCGAACTTCATTTCGGCGTCCAGCGGGCCAGCGCGCGGGCGTTCAGATGCGATATCCGCGCCGCGAGATCCGGCGGCAGGTCGGCCAGCCACTCCCGGCTGAACCGTGCCTGCTCGACCACGTAATGCCAGCGCTCGGGCGTATAGGTGTCGGTGCCGACCATGAAGCGGTCGGGATGCGCCTCGAACAGCGCCCGCCAGGCCGGATCGACCTTGCCCCCGGTCGCATGCTCGGACCGGAAGGCGAGATCGGCCCACAGCGTGGGGTAACGGTCGAGCATGGCGCGGATACGCTCCGGCCGGTCGAAGCCGGAATGCGCCCAGAGCACGCGCGCCTGCGGGTCCTGGGCGAAGATGCGCTCGACCGCGTCGGCGTCGGAATGGGCGTGCAGGAACAGCCCGTGCTCACGCGCCAGTTCCACCACCTTGCGCATCACCGGCAGGTCGGCGTCTTCGCCGAACACATGGAACTCGCCGATGCCGGCATAGCGGTTACGGGCAAGCCGCTCCTCAAGATGCGCGATCACCGTCTCGTCGCGGAACCATGTCCCCAGCTCGCCGCGCGCCCGGTAGGGCCGCAGCACCGGCACGATCAGGTCGGGCGCCCGGGCATAGAGCAGCTGCGTGCCGTCGTCGCTGGAGCTGGACACGAAGGCCAGCGCCAGCCCGGCCTGGCGCAGCACCGCGACGGCCTTGTCCGGCGGCAGCATGTCCCAGGCATCGTGGCTGTAATGGATATGCGCATCGACCAGGGGCATGGGCTCCGCTGCCGCCGCGCGATCCGCGACAATGTTAACATTCGTCAGCATCGCCACGGCCAAGACCGCCCGGATCGCGCTGCGCATGAAGGCTCTCCCCGCCCGCTGCTTCGGATTTGTCAGCAAGTGTAAACCGGTGCCGGCAGTGTGAAATAGCAGCCCGCCCCGCAATGCCGGAGACGTGATGGGAATATAAGCAGAACATCGGCATTTCCAAGATGCGCCGGCGGCTTCTGCCATCTCGCGGCTTGGCCTATAGTTGCGAAAAATCAGGAGGGAACGACGATGGCGCTGGCACAGAAAACGGGCGGCCTGGACATCCGCCCCTCGGGCGGCGCGATCGGGGCTGAGCTTTACGGTGTGGATCTGCGGACGCCGCTGTCCGACGCCGCATTCGCCGCGATCGAGGCGACCTTTCACGCGCATGGCGTGCTGTGCATCCGCGACCAGGATTTGACCGAGGACCAGTATCTCGCCTTCGTCCGGCGCTTCGGGCCGGTCAAGCAGCTGTTCCTGGAGAACTACGCCAAGCCCGGCTGGCCGGACATCCTGCTGGTCTCGAACATCCAGGAGAACGGCCGCAATATCGGCCATGCCGATGCGGGGCGCGTCTGGCACACCGACATGTCCTATCTGGAGCGGCCGGCGCGGGTCACGCTGCTGCATGCGAAGGAGGTTCCGGTCGCGGACGACGGCACGGTGCTGGGCGACACGCTGTTCGCCAGCGCGGCCGCCGCCTATGAATCGCTGGACGCACCGATGCGCGCCCGGCTCGACGGGCTGCAGGTCGTGCATCACCTGCTCGGCCGCCGCGCCAAGACCAAGACCGGCCAGCCCGAGGACGATGCGAAGCGCGCCGCGATGCCGGACATCCTGCACCCCTTCGTCCGCACCCATGCGTATACGGGGCGCAAATGCCTGTATGTGTGCGAGGGCGAATGCGTCGGCGTCGAGGGCATGCCCCAGGACGAGGCGCTGGACCTGATCGCGGCGATGGCGCAGCGCATCGTGCGGCCGGAATACCAGTACCGGCACAAATGGCGGGTCGGCGACGTGCTGCTCTGGGACAATTGTGCGGTCCAGCATCTGGCGCTGGCCGACTACGCCCTGCCGCAGCGCCGCCTGATGTGGCGCTCGACCGTCGAGGGCGAGCGGCCAGTCTAGCCGATTGCGTTGCAGCAACTCCGCATCGGGCGCGGCAGCGCTGCTCGTTGTCGATATGGCGACGGTTCAAATGACAAAAAGCGGTGGGGTATGTCGATAACAGGAACTCCCGATGCCCTGCGCGTTCGGGAAATACTGGCTGCGGTAAAGCCTCTTGCGGCCGAGTATTACCGACTTACCGGAAAGCCCCTAGGGGTGACAGGAGAAGTCGCGGAATATATCGCAGCGGAAATTCTCGGCCTTGAGTTGGCCCCGCCGCGCACGGCTGGTTACGACGCTATCCGTCAAACGCCGGAAGGACCCCTCCGAATCCAGATAAAGGGCCGGGCCTACGGTGAGGATGCGAAGCCTAGTCAACGCCTGGGCACAATAAAGCAGGGTGCCGCGTGTGACGCGGTGCTGCTCGTCCTGCTCGACAACCGGACATTGGAGCCGCGTGAGATGTGGGAGGCCCCCTACGTCTCTGTTGCCGAAAGGTTGGCGCTACCCGGCTCAAAGGCGCGAGCGCGTGGCGCGCTCGGAGTATCGGAATTTAAACGGCTCGCAAAGAGGATATGGCCCGGCGCGTGAACAGTAACCGCGTTCGCCGTCGGGTCTCCGCAATCTTGGCGCTTTCGCCGGGGTTGGCGGCCAACACGCACATGCACCAGCATCGCGTTGGCCTGTAGAGCGCTTTGTACGGTCGCGGCGTTGGGGTCGCCCGTCAGCCCTTCTTGATCGCCTTCACCACCGCATCGGCGAAGCGTTGCGTATTGCCGGTGCCGCCGACATCGCCGGTGCGTGCCTCGGGGTCGGCGAGGGCCGCATCGATGCCCGTCTGGATGGCCTTGGCCGCGTCGCGCATCGCCGGCTTGCCGTGGCGGTCGCCCAGCCAGTCGAGCAGCATCGCGGTCGACAGGATGAGGCCGCTGGGGTTGGCGATGCCGCGGCCGGCGATGTCGGGCGCCGAGCCGTGGCCGGCATTGGCCACCGCATGGCCGTCGCCGGCATTGAGCGCGGCGGCGAGGCCCAGGCTGCCCGACATGGCGACGGCGGCGTTGGACAGGATGTCGCCGAACATGTTGGTCAGCAGGATCACGTCGAAGCGGTCGGGCCGGCTGTACAAGTCGGCGGCCATCGCGTCGATGTCCATCTCGCGATAGGCGATCTTCGGGTTCTGCGCCGCCACCGCCTCGACCTCGCGGAAGAACAGCCCGTCGCTCATCTTCAGCACATGCTGCTTGCCGACGCCGGTGACGCTGCCGCGCCGGCCGGCGGCGACGCGGAACGCCGTCTCGGCGACCCGGCGCGAGGCCTTGGCCGTGATCTTGCGCACCGACAGCGCCACATCCTCGGTCGGCATGAACTCGCCCGAGCCCATGAACATGTTGCGGTCGGCGTAGAAGCCCTCGGTGTTCTCGCGCACGATCGTCACGTCCAGCCCGGGGCGCCCGCCGGGCAGGCCCGGCCTTGTGCGCGCCGGGCGGATATTGGCGTAGAGGTCGAGCCGCTTGCGGATCGTGCCCGGCACGTTGATGCCGCCCTCCTCCGCCGGCGGATAGTCGGTCATGCCGCAGGGGCCGAGGATGACGCCGTCGGCGCCCGAGGCCGCCTGCATCGCATGGTCGGGAACGGTGGTGCCGCCGGACTGGAAGGCGGCCATGCCGATGGCGATCTGCTCGAAGCGCAGGCCCAGCGAATGCGCCGAATTCACCGCATCCAGCACCTGCCGCGCCGCCGCCGTGATCTCCGGCCCGATGTCGTCGCCGGGAAACACCACGATGTCCATTGCCGCCCCTTCCTGTTCCGCGTTGATTGCGACAACCCTGACGCGAAGGGCGCCGGCGATCAATAAGGCGATCAATGTCCCTATTCCCTGCCCGTCATTCCCGCGCACGCGGGAATCCAGGGCCAGCGGCACGTCGTTTCGGCCAGCGGCACGCTGTGCCGTTCGTCCGCATCCGGCCGGCCGGGGAGGCGCCGTGCCGTTCGCCCTGGATTCCGGGTTCCGCTTCGCGGCCCCGGAATGACGATGGGGGAGGCTGGGGGGGGAAATTGGGGGAGGTGCGGCTAGACCCAGCCGGACGGCTCAATACTGGCGGGCGGGGTCCACGCGGTTCAGCAGCTTGCGCCCGGCGCGCAGGCGGCGGATGTTGCGCCAGACCAGATCCATCGTGTCGTGCATGTACGCGTCCAGGTCGTCCGAGGACACATGCGGGCTGATTATCAGGTTCGGCGCCGACCAGAGCAGCGAATCCGCCGGCAGCGGCTCGGGGTCGAACACGTCCAGGATGGCGCCGCCGACATGCCCGCTCTCCAGATGGCGGACCAGCGCCGGATAGTCCATCACCGCGGCGCGGCCGACATTGACGATGCCGACGCCGGGCTTCATCGCCCGCATGACCGCGTCGGAGACGAGGCCACGCGTCTCGGGCGTCAGCGGCGTGGCCACCGCCACGATATCCGCATCCGCCACCGCCACCGCGATCTCGGCCGGCGGATGAACCCGGTCCACGCCGCGCACCGTGCCGGCGGAACGGCGGACGCCGGTGACGGTCATGCCCAGGATGCGCGCCGCCCACACCGCCGCGCCGCCGATATCGCCCAGGCCGATCACCGTCACGCGCCGCCCGGCGATGCGCGGGGTGAAGATCGCATCCCAGCGCGCGGCGCGCTGGTTCGTCACCATCGCCGGCAGCCGGTTGTTGAGCGCGACCAGCGCCATCAGGAAGAACTCGCCGATCTTGGCCGCATGCACGCCGCTGTTGTTGGTCAGCACGGTGCCCGG
>JBFWNZ010000278.1:0-5347 GCA_050250795.1 Alphaproteobacteria bacterium
CGATCTGCCGCGCGACCGGCTCGATCCCGAGGCCGCGACATGGCTGGCGGCGGCGGAGGCACGCGTGGCCGCGCTGGCCGCACTGGACCGGCTCAACGACCTCGCCGTGGAGATCGTGGCGCGCGACGGGGCCCAGGCCGCCGGCGCGGCGGAGGGCGCCCCGACGGCCGGCGGCCAATGAGCCGCGCGCTTTTCTTCTTCCTCAAGATCGCGGTCCTGGTCGCCGCGGCGGTCTGGCTCGCCAACCAGCCGGGCCGGGTGGTGATCGAATGGGGCGACTGGCGCCTCGACACCTCGCCGGGCCTGCTGGTCGCCGCCGCGCTGGGGCTCGCGGTGGGGTTGGCGCTGCTCTATCGCTTCTGGTGGGCCCTGCGCCGCATGCCCGGCCGGATCGCGGAGAATCGGCGCCTGTCGCGGCATTATCGTGGCTACAAGGCGCTGTCCCAGGGACTGGTCGCCGTCGCCGCGGGCGACGCCGCCGAGGCCCGCCGCTCGGCCCGGCGCGCGGAATCGCTGCTCGACGATCCGCCGCTGACACGCCTCCTCGCCGCCCAGGCGGCCCAGCTCGAAGGCGACGAACAGGCGGCGCAGCGCTATTTCGAGACCATGCTGGAGCGCGACGAGACCGCATTTCTCGGCGTGCGCGGCCTGCTGACCCAGGCGCTGCGTCGCGACGACCAGCCGCGCGCGCTGGACCTCGCGCGGCGCGCCTATCGCCTGCGCCCCGATTCCGACTGGGTCCCGCGCGAGCTGTTCCGCCTGCTGGCCGCCGCCGGCGAATGGACCGAGGCGGACACGGTGCTGCAGGACGCCATCCGCCGCAAGGCGGTCGCCAAGGAGGAAGGCCGCCGAAGCCGTGCCGCACTGCTGGTGGAGCAGGCCCGCGCCGCGGCCGCGGGCGGCGCACCCGACATCGCCGTCTCCCGCGCCCGGGAGGCGGTGAAGCTGGACCCCGACCTCGTCGCCGCCGCGGTCGAGCTGGCCCGCCTGCAGCAGCGCCAGGGCGACGGAAAACGCGCCATCCGCACCCTGGAGGACGCGTGGAAGCGCGCCCCGCATCCCGATCTCGCCCAGGCCTATGCGCATCTCGTGCCGGCCGAATCTGCGCTGGACCGGGCGCGGCGCGTCAAGCGGCTGCTCGCGCTCCGCCCCGGCGCGCTGGAGGGCCATATGGCCGTCGCGACGGCGGCGCTGGATGCCGACCTCTGGGGCGAGGCCCGCGCCCATCTCGGCAGCGCGATGACGCATGAAGAGGGCACGACCCAGCGCAGCTGCCGGACCATGGCGGCGCTGGAGGAGGCGGAGCATGGCGATGTGAAGGCCGCGCGCGCCTGGTTCGAGCGCGCCTCGACCGCCCGGCCCGATCCTGCCTGGACCTGCCGCGAATGCGGCACGGTGGCGCCGGAATGGCATGCCTGCTGCGGCCAGTGCGGCGCCTTCAATACGATGGAATGGCGTACGCCGCCGCATGTCGCGGCGCTGCCGGCGATGGCACCCGACGCGTCCGCATCCCTGCCGGGCGGCGCCGCGCCCCGGTCCGCCGCGCCCGAGCCGCCGCGCCTCGCGCCGGACCCGTCCTCGCGGAACGGAAACGGGCCGGCTTAGGGAAAGCCGGCCCGCTGTCGAGGGGTCTGCCGATGTGGAGGTCAGCCGCATCGGATCGTGAGATCAGATTGCCACCCGCCGCCGGCCGCCGCAGTGACCCCGGTCACAATGCGCCGCGGCGTGTTGCAAATCCGCGCCCGCGCTTGTAATGTCCGCCGCCAAGCGCAGGGCGGATGCCGATGCGCGGAAGGGTTAAGCCGCTTTAGCTCAGCCGGTAGAGCACATCATTCGTAATGATGGGGTCGCGTGTTCGAGTCACGCAAGCGGCACCACTTCCCCCTCCCCCTACCAATTCCACTTCGACAGCGCGATTCCGGGCACGTCCTGCTCGATACGGATCAACTCGTTCAGCTTGATGATGCGGACGCCGCCGCGCACGCCGCATTTGATGCCGACCGCGTGCCACGCCACGCCCAGATGCGAGATCGACACGTCCGGCGTCTCGCCCGAGCGGTTGGAGATGATCGGACGCACCCCGTTCTGGCGCGCCAGCACGGCGGTGTTCTTCGCGCCGGTCAGCGTGCCGACCTGGTTCGGCTTCACGATCATCGCGCGCGAGCAGCCCTTGCCGATGCCGATCGAGGTCCGGCCGGAATTGCTGGCATAGACGTCGTCGGCCGAGACGTAGCAGCGCTTCGACGCTTGACTGTTCAGCAGCGCGAAGCCGTCATAGTCGTTGCTGTCGAAGGCGTCCTCGCAATAGACCATGTCGAAGCGCTCGATCAGGCCGAGGATGTAGTCGAGCTGCTCCTGCCGCTCGCGCGCCACCCCCTCGCGCTCATAGACATAGCGCTGCTTCGCGCCGTTCCACAGCCGGTCGGCGGCCAGGTCGATGCCGAGACGCAGCTCCACGCCCTCCTTGTCCTCGACGATCTTCTTCGCCTGCTCGACCACCTCCAGCGCCTCGAAATCGTTGAGGTCGGCCGCCCAGGCATCCTCGTCGTCCATGCCGCCGGCGAAGCCGCCGCCGCGCGCCTCCAGAATGCGCCCCGCCTCCTGATGCACCGCGAGGTTCAACTCCACCGCGTGGCGCATGTCGCGTGCGCCGACCGGGATCACCAGATGCTCCTGCATGTCGGGCGCCGGGCCCAGGCTGTGGGCGCCGCCGCCGACGATGTTGCCCAGCGGCAGCGGCAGGGTCCAGGACCCGCCCAGATGCATATGCTTGTACAGCGGCACGCCCAGCGCATTCGCCGCCGCGTTCGCCGCCGCCAGCGACAGCACGGTCGAGGTGTTGCCGCCGATGCGCAGGAAGTTGGCGGTGCCGTCGATCTCGGTCAGCAGGGTGTCGAACTTCTCCTGCTCGGCAAGGTCGAAGCCGAGGATGGCGGGCACGATCTCCTTGTCCAGGATCGCGATGGTCTCGCCCAGGCCGCCCGGCGCATAGGCCGGCGCCTCGAACTCGCCGCGGCTGCCGGGCGCGCCGAAGGGGGCGGCGATGCGCGCGAAGCCGGCGCGGGTGTGAAAATCCACCTCCAGCGTCTCCACGCCGCGGCTGTCGAAGACCGTGCGATGCTTGACGGCGGTGAGGACGGTGTCGGCCATGGGTATTCCTTTATGTCATTGGGATTGCGCGGGAAACGCCGCGCCGGGTTGGGCCGGAGTATAGGGGCGCCATACAGGGCGGAAAACCGGAATCGGGCTCTCCCCGTCCTGTAACATTTCTATGCTACCCGCATGTCCCGAACGCGGCCGGCATCGGTGCCGGCACGGCAATCCGGGAGACGGACAGCATGCGGACAGACGGCACGATCATCCGCTTCGCAACGCCGCGCGGCGCAGCCGCGCGGGCACGCGCCAGGGCCATGGTCAAGGACGGCATCGCCAAGGCGATGCGCGCCATGCGCGCCGGCCTGCCGCGCCCGGCCCCGAACCACGAGGCCGATCCGCAGGAAGTGGCGCGGCTGGTGATGGCCATCGACCGGCTGACCGCCGCCTCGTTCCGCGCATCCTGTTACGGCCGGCCGGTCACGGTGACAGTGCCGGACCGGGCGACGGCGGCGCTGTTCGAGGCGGCGCTGGCCCAGACCCGGACGCGCCGCGCCACGGACTCGCTGATCCGCGTGGTGGTGGACACGCCGGTCGCGGCTTAACGCCGCCCGGCCCTGCCGCTCAGCCCGGCTGCGGCGCGCTCAGCCGCCGCACCTGCTCGGCCAGGATACGCAGCACGGCCGCGATCACCGGGTCGGAGTCCTTCATGCGCTGCTGGAAATCCGACTTGGTGACGATGGCGACCTGCGTCGGTTCCAGGGCAGATGCGGACGCCATGCGCGGGCGGTTGTCGATCATCGCCATCTCGCCGAAGATTCCGCCCTGGCGCACCACGCCCAGGCGCTTGCGCTGGCCATCGGCGGTACGCCAGATCTCCACCTGCCCGCTCAGCACGATATAGGCCACGTCGCCCTCGCTTCCCTCATGGAAGATGGGGGCACCCTCCGCGAACACCTTGCGGTTCACGATCTTCGGCGGCGTCGCCATGGCTTCGACCCTTCTGCCGGATTCATGGGCAGTCTAGCAGATTGCGCCCGCCATCTCTCGAACGACGTCGTTCACCCGGTCTGCAAAGCGATGCGGCTGCCGAGTCCCAGCCCCAGGCTTTGCGCCGCGCTGCCGCAATTGACCGCGATCTCGACCAGGCCGATGGAGTTCGCATACCAGAAGGCCTCGCCCTCGGGCACCGCGCCGAACGTGTCGGCGCGGGTCAGCCGCCGTCCGCCCGCCAGCAGGACCGCAGAAGCCGCGACGCCATCGGCGCGCAGCCCGGTCATCGCGTTACCGAAGCCGTCGATATAGATCACCTCGGACAGATCGTCTGGCCACCCCGTTCCGCCGCCCTCGGCGCAGGGCTCTCCCAGCTCAGACGGCGTCGCGCCCGCGGCGAGCCGTCCGCCCGCCGGTGCGAACAGGTCGCGACCGTGGAAGGAGCGCGACAAAACGGCCGGCCGCCATGTTATCCGCCACCAGCGATGCCGGGCGGCGCGGCGCGCAACGGGTTCCAGCAATCCGTTGCCCGGCCCGACGAAGCGGCGGCCGTCTGCCTCCAGCAGCACCGGCGGCCGGTCGCCGCCGACGCCGGGGTCCACCACCGCCACGCAGACCGCATCCGCCGGCATGTAATCCGCCAACGCAGCCAGCAGACAGGACGCCCGGCGCGGATCTTGCGGCGGCGCATCATGCATCAGGTCGATGACCGGGATGCCTGGCGCAGCGGCCGCCAGCACGCTGTGCATCTGGCCCACATAGGGCCCCGCAAGACCGAAATCGGTGAACAGAAGGATCACGCGGACCGCCAGCCGAGCCGTTTGCGGTAGAGGGTCGAGGGCGACACCTCCAGCAGCAAGGCGGCGCGCGGGATGTTGCCGCCGCACAGCCGGATCGCCGCCTCGATGGCCTCGCGCTCCACCTGCCACAAGGGCTTCACCGGCGGCTTCTCCGCCTTGGGAGGCGACGCGGCCGGCAGCGGCACGGCAGCGGGCCGCTCGCCCCCCAGCGGCGAGGGCAGCATCGCATGGTCCACGGTCTCGCCGTCATGCAGGACGACCGCATGACGGATCACATTCTGCAACTGCCGGACATTGCCCGGCCAGTCATAGGCCGCGAGAGCGGCTTCGGCCGCGTGTGCGAAGGTCTTGAAGCGCTTGCCCTCCTCCGCGGCATAGGCACGCAGGAAGTGCCGGGCGATGGCCAGCACGTCGTCCTCGCGGTCGCGCAGCGGCGGCAGGGCGATCGGCACCACTTGCAG
>JBFWNZ010000279.1:0-5306 GCA_050250795.1 Alphaproteobacteria bacterium
CTTGCTCCGGCAGCCCCGAGACGCGGCCGCTCTTGCGTCCCCCGCGGGCGGGCGCTGTGCGCGGTTTGCGCTGGCGAAGGGCTTGCTCGCCGCGCAGAACCGGTCGCGCGGCCTCGGTGAGGCGCAGGCCGCCGAAGGCATCCGGGTCCGGCTCCAGCATGCCTTGCGCCACCAACTGGCGCAGGACGGCCTGCCAGGTCTTGGCGTCGGTCTCGACGCCGACCCCGAAGGTTTTCAGCCGGTCATGGCCGAAGCGCACGACCTTTTCGGTCGCATCCCCGCGCAGCACGTCGACAAGATGGGCGGCGCCGAAGCGCTGTCCGGTCCGGAAGGCGGCAGATAGCGCCATCTGGGCGGCAACGCTGCCGTCGAACGTGTCGATGGGCTCCAGGCAGATATCGCAGTTGCCGCAGGGTTCGGACATCGTTTCGCCGAAATAGCGAAGAAGCTGCTGGCGGCGGCAGGTCGCGCTCTCGCAATAGCCGACCAGCGCGTTGAGCTTGGCCCGCTCGACCCGCTTGCGGGTCTCGTCCGAGCCGCCCTCTTCGATCATCCGCCGCTGCATCACGACATCCGACACGTCATAGGCCATCCAGGCATCCGCCGGCAGGCCGTCGCGTCCGGCGCGGCCCGTCTCCTGGTAATAGGCCTCGATGGAGCGCGGCATGTTCAGATGCGCTACGAACCGCACATTCGGCTTGTCGATGCCCATGCCGAAGGCGACGGTGGCGACCACGATCACGCCCTCGCGTTTGGTGAAGCGGTCCTGATTGGCCTCGCGCGTCGCGGCGTCCAGGCCGGCATGATAGGGCACGGCGTCGAAGCCTTGTTCGGCCAGCCATTGCGCGGTCTTGTCGACCGCGTTGCGCGACAGGCAATAGACGATGCCGGCCTCGCCGGGATGGCGTTCGCGGATGAAGCGCAACAGCCGCTGGCGCGTCCCGCCGTCTTCGAATACGCGATAGGTGATGTTCGGCCGGTCGAAGCCGGCGAGGAACAGCCTCGCCTGCTCCAGGCCAAGGCGGCGGGCGATGTCGGCGCGCGTGTCGGCATCGGCCGTTGCGGTCAGCGCGATCCGCGGGACGCCGGGGAATCGCTCGCGCAGCACGTCGAGCTGCAGGTATTCCGGCCGGAAATCGTGGCCCCACTGGCTGACGCAATGGGCCTCGTCCAGCGCGAACAGCGCGATCTCCGCTTGTCCCAGCAGGTCGAGGAAGCGCGGCGTGACCGCCCGTTCGGGCGCGACATAGAGCAGGTCCAGCCCGCCGGCGAGAAGCTGCCTCTCGACCTCGCGCACCTCCTGCCATTCCAGCGCGGAGTTCAGGCATGCTGCGGCGACGCCCGCCTCGCGCAGCGCCGCCACCTGGTCGCGCATCAGCGCGATCAGCGGCGAGATCACGATGCCGACGCCGGGCCGCATGATGGCGGGGATCTGGTAGCAGAGGGATTTGCCGCCGCCGGTCGGCATGATGACCAGCGCGTCCCCGCCACCGGCGGCGTGCCGGATGACCTCGGCCTGAAGGCCGCGGAATGCGGCGTAACCGAAGACGCGGCGCAGCACGTCTTCGGCGCGCAGGGAGAGGATGTCGCCGCTGCCGTCCATGCGCCGGACCCTGCCCTGATTCGCGGCCCCGGCAAAGGGTGTTACTGGACCATTGCACCGCCGATCAGTGCATTGCAGTCCATGTCCTGTTCGGTGCCGAGCTCGAGGAAGGGGATCGGCACGCCCCGGCCGATGCCGATCTGCGGGTCGGCCAGCTTTCCGCGGACGGCGAGGTCGGATTTCAGGTCGATAGGGCTGAAGTTCTTCGACTGCGCGTTGACGTCGATATCCAGGGCCTGGCTGCGGAAGTTCACGTTGCCGGCGATATAGACCACCGAATCCTCGGTATCGAGGATGAGGCGTTCCGTGGAGACGAGCCCGTTATCCACCAGCAGCTTGCCGGCGGCGCAGCGGATCGGCACGGCGTTGTCGTGGATCAGCAGCTTGTACAGGCTCTCCGCAATGTCGAGGCCGGCCGCTTCGATCAGCAATCCGCTCAGCGATCCCCCGGTCATCGCGAGGCCGGCATCGCCCCGCGCGGTGCCCATCACTTCGGCCAGGCTGTTGCCGACGCCGAGCAGACTCACCCAACCCTGGAACTTGCCGCCGGTCTGCTCGACGAAGCGGGAGTCGCGGAAAAACTCCTTCAGTTCCAAATCCTTGAACGAGAGACGGGCATCGGCGGAGGCGGGTTGCTCGCGCGCATTCAGCGCCATCTCGCCCTCGATCGCGCCCTGCGCCACGGTGAAGCGCAAGGGCTTCGCAACCGCCCGGCCGTCCTCGACCCTCACGCGGGCGGACAGGCTGTCGACCGGCAGAACCTCGCTGTGAATGCTGGCGGCCTCGAACCGCACATCCATGTCCATGACCTTCAGCAGTTCGGTCTGGAGGGGGCGGTCGGGGAAGGCGTCCTGGCGGGCCTCCAAGGCCTGTGCGGTCGCCGCCTGCTCGGCCGAGGCCGCTTCGCCTTCGGTATCCGGCGGCGCGCCGACCAGGGGGGCGAGATCGTCGAAGTCCAGGTTCTTCGAACGCAGGTCGGCCGTGAGGACGGGCTTCTTGCCGCCATAGTCGATGGCGATGTCTCCGGACAGATCGCTCTCGCCCACGCGGCCCTGCATGCCCGTGACCGTCCATGTCTCGTCCTTGCGCGCAAGCCGCATGGTCAGCTCGTAAGGCGGTGTCGGCGGGGCGGGCACGCGCAGGACCGGGAAGATGTCCGAGAGGTTCGGCCCCTTCATGTGCAGGCGAAGGTCGCCGGCGGCGAAGGCCACCGGATCGACAACCGTGCCGCGGGCTTCGATCAGGGTGTCGCCGAAGCGGACGGCCAGGTCGAGCGGATAGGGGGAGTCGGCGTCGCGAAGCTGAAGGACCGAGCCGCCGGTGAAATCGACGCGGAGCAGCTTGCCCTCCAACTGGCCGCGGGCCTGCAGGTGCATCTTCTCCTCGCCCTCGGCCTTGCCGCTGGCCGTGCTGACCGTCCCTTCGAGATTGAGAGCGCGCGGCACGTCGCGATAGACGACGCGCCCGTCGCTGATCCGCAGCGCGCCGATCGTCGGCATTTCGTCGCGTTCGTCCGGCGTCGCCGCTTCCGCCGCGGTGGCCGCGGCAGGGCTTTCGCCGAAGGACCAGTTGCCGACGCCGTCCTTGTTCGTCTCGACGGCAATGCGCGGCGCGTCGAGCGCCAGTTCGGGCAGCACGACGTTTCCCACCAGCAGCGGCCACAGGCGGATGGACAGGCGGACGCTGCGCGCCGCGAACATCGCATCCTCCTTCGCCCAGTCGCTGTTCGCGATGAAGACGTCCTGCATGTCGATGATTGTGGTCCGTCCCCAGTCGATGTCGAGGCGGCCGATCCGGGTTTCGCGGTCGGTCGCGCTGGCGACACGCCGTTCGGCCTCGCCGCGCAACCAGTCGGAGGTCAGGAAGGCGTATATGGCTGCGGCGCCGGCCACGATCAGCAGGGCCAGCACGGCACCGGTCCAGGCAAGGATTTTCAGAAAGCGGCGCATCGGCGGCGTCCGGTTGGTTCTGCGATCTGCATTTGAAATGCTTGGGAGGGGCATTCGGTTCGGTTCGGAACCGAATGCGGCCGGCCCTTGTTCTGCGGATACCGCCGCAGGAGCCGCGTCATGCCCGATCTCGATATCCTCGCTACGCACACGCCGCTCGGCGAGATCGTCGCCCGGATGACCATGGCTGTCCTGTTCGGTGCGGTGGTCGGATTCGATCGCGAGGTGCGGCAGAAGGCGGCGGGCCTGCGCACCCATATGCTCATCGCACTCGCCGCCGCGGTATTCACCCTGCTGACCTTCGAGCTGACGGCGTCGGCCGATGCGCTGGGCGATGCCATCCGCGCCGATCCGGTGCGCGTGACCGAGGCTGTGGTGACAGGCGTCGCGTTCCTCGGGGCGGGAACCATCATCCGGGCCGGCGGCAGCGTGCACGGGATCACGACCGGCGCCAGCATCTGGATGACCGGTGCCGTCGGCACGGCCTGCGGCGGCGGCTTCTATGTCATTGCGGGGATCGCCCTGGCCTTCGTCATCTTCATCCTGACGGTTGTCGGCCTTGTCGAGGCGCGCCTGATCCGGCATCTGAAAGGCAGAAAGGCGCCGGTATCGAACCCCTCCGATTCCGATTGATCCGCAGCTCCGGAAATTGACGATCTATTAATCATCGGGCGCACGACTGCCTAATTTATGGGCTTCGCTGTGGCCATTGCGTACGAAATCCGCGGCATTGCGGCTGGCATGCCCCTTGCTGAATAAGGGGCATAATGCATCTAGGGTTCCGGTCCCGCTGGGGCGCTGGTCCAAGAGATGCACTCCCCGACCGGATTTCCCGGAAGGGAGCCACGGCGGGACAAAAGCCCGGGAGAACTGTGCCGCGAGAAACTTCGGATTCTCAAACGGACGGTCTCCGCCTGCAGGCCAAGGCCCCCGCCCCGAAACTCTCCGCGGCTGACTGGATCGTGACCACTGCAGGGGGTTTCCCATGCCTGTTTCCTTTAAGCGCCTTGTCCGGACGGTTCTGGCCGCCGCCGCGCTGAGCCTTGTGCTCTCGCCGGCCGGAGCCGCCGAAAAGAAAGAGTTCAAGATTGCCTGGTCGATCTATGCGGGCTGGATGCCCTGGGGCTATGCCGCCGATTCCGGCCTGATGAAGAAATGGGCCGACAAATACGGCATCAAGGTCGATGTGGTGCAGATCAACGACTACATCGAGTCCATCAACCAGTACACGGCCGGCGCCTTCGATGGCTGCGTCATGACCAATATGGACGCCCTGACCATCCCCGCGGCCGGCGGGGTCGACTCCACGGCGCTCATCATCGGCGATTTCTCGAACGGCAATGACGGCATCGTGCTCAAGAAGGGCAAGACGGTTGCCGATTTGAAGGGGCAGAAGGTCAATCTGGTCGAACTGTCGGTGTCGCATTACCTGCTGGCGCGCGCGCTGGAAAGCGTGAAGCTGTCGGAAAAGGACATCACCGTCGTCAACACCTCCGATGCGGACATCGTGTCGGTGTTCAGCGCCGCGGACTCCACCGCTGTCGTCACCTGGAATCCCCAGCTTGCCGAGGTGGCCAAGGTGCCGGGTTCGACCAAGGTGTTCGACAGTTCGCAGATCCCCGGCGAGATCATCGACATGCTGGTGGTCAACTCCGGCACTCTCAAGGACAACCCGGCGCTGGGCAAGGCGCTGGCGGGCGTGTGGTTCGACATCATGGGCTTGATGGCGAAGGGCGATGCCAAGGCGCTGGAGC
>JBFWNZ010000280.1:0-5300 GCA_050250795.1 Alphaproteobacteria bacterium
GGAACAGCGGGGCCAGATCGTCCACTTCCATCAGGTGATGGATATTGAAGCGATAGGCGGTTCCGGCGGCGAGTTCCGGCGGCGCGAACGGGAAGGCCAGATTGCCACTGGTCGACAGCCGGCCGGGGAAGCCGTGATGCAGCAGATACTGCTTGGTGGATTTAGCGACCGCCATCGCGCGCGGCATGGAATCGGCGATGACCTCGGCCATGATGAAGATTTCGCGGGGCATCACCTGCGGCGGGTTCGGCCAGGGATAGACGGCGTCGAGGCCGTAGGTCCGGAAGGACAGGTTGTAGTCCGGCTCCTGCCCTGGATCGCAGACGAGACCGCGGACCACTTCCTTCACCTGCTCGCCGATCTCCTTGATGCCGGCGATGAAGCGCGGATCGCTGGACCCGGCTACCAGCACGGCGCGTTCGCCGACCCGCGCCGAGCCTTCCAGCTTGATCGTGAATCGCGACGCCTTTTCCCAGCGCGAACCGGTGACGCGGGTGCGCCGGTCGTCCAGCGCCTCGTAATGCGCGGCACCGACATGGCAGGTGCCTTCCGGTTCGATGATGACGTTCGGGTCCGACTGCTCGTAGAGGCTGTGCGCGGCGACCGACATGGGCGTGGCGCGGCGGTTGGGGTTCATGCTCTCCAGCTCGAACCCCTCGTCGTCCAGCGTCGCCAGGATCGGGTCGCGCCCGCCCGGCAGGCAGCAGAGCGAGGCGCATTCGATGATCTTGGCCATATGCAGCGTGAGACCGGACGGGAAGCCCAGCATCTCGGGCAGGCAGGCATAGATGCCGGTGTCGCAGGCGCGTCCGGCGATGATGACGTCGGGATCGGTCTCTAGCGCCCGGACGAACGCCTCGGTCCCGGCCTGGCCGACGAGGTTGGCCGATGCGTCGATCTCGGCCTCGGTCAGCTCCGCGATGCTACCCAGCGGCCGCACCCGGCCGGCCTTGAGCGCGGTCCGGACCGTGTCCTTGGGGATGTCCGAGCGGATCACCGCCATCCGGAAATGCAGCCCCTCGCTGCGGGCGATGTCGCGGACGATGTCCAGCGTTCCGTCCAGGTGCGAGGACGCGCCCGCCGACCCGGCCGTTCCGATGATCAGCGGCACGTCGATGCTGCGCGCGCCCAGCAGAAGCTGGCGCAGATCGCGGCGCGTCTGGATCGGCGAGGTCGCCATTTCGCCGGAGCCCAGGAAGTACGGACCGATATCGGTGGACCCCATATCCGCGCCGATCATGTCGGGTTTGCGCGACAGGGCCTCGCGGAAGGCCGGGTCGGGCACGCCATAGCCGAGCTGGCCGGTGGCGCCGACCAGCTTCAGGGTCCGGCCGGACCGGGTGGCGAAACGATCCCGCAGACGGGCGATGGCATTCATAGTTCGAGCTCCAGGATCGGGGCGTGCTGCTGTGCACCATAGACGTCGCGGTCGCCGGGGCCGCCGGCCGGCATGTGGCGCGGCATGGATATCTTCACGGCCAGCGCGACCGGATAGGGCATGATCCGCACATTGGCCGGATCGACGCCGTACAGCGCGGCAATGCGCGACGGGTCGAGCGACGGCGACTGGACGAAGGTGTCGTAGCCGGCGCGGTCCTCGAACATGATGTCGAGCGTCAGGGTCAGCGGGCCCGCATTCTTGCTGCGGATGACTTTTGCCAGATCGATCAGACGCATATGTCCCTCGGGGTTGGTCGGCGCGCAGCCTGTCAGGTTGAGGCGTTCCGCACAACGGTCCGGTTGCAGCGATCCAGGAACCTTCGCTTCGGCGGGAAGAATGGTAGGATCGCCGGAAAAAGGCCCCGCCGTCGGATGGCGGGGCGCAAGCGGAGGAAACCATCGAAGATGCCCGACGTCAAAGTCGCCGTGCTCGACGACTATCTGCACCTTGCCGGAACCCTGGCCGACTGGGCCGGCCTGCCGGCGCATGTGAAGGTCGACTATTTCCATGAGCCCCTGCCCGCCGGCCCGGCCCGGGCGCAGGCCCTGCGCGATTACGATGTGCTGGCGCTGACGCGTGAGCGGACACCCCTGCCGGCCGAGCTGTTGCAGGCGCTGCCGAAGCTGAAGCTCGTCTGCACGCCGGAAATGCACAACCGGGTGATCGACTATGCGTATTGCCGCGCGCATGGCATCCCGGTCTGCGGCACGCCGCCGCGCGAATCGCCGACGGGCGAGTTGACCTGGGCGCTGCTGCTGGCGCTGACCCGCAACCTCACCATCGACGACCGCGAGATGCGCCGCGGCGGCTGGCAGACCAATGTCGGCACCGAAATCCGCGGCAAGACCATGGGCGTCATCGGGCTGGGCCGGATCGGCGGCGAGTTCGCCCAGATCGCCCAGGCTTTCGGGATGAGGGTCATCGCCTGGAGCGAGAACATGACGCCGGAAGCGGCCGCGAAATACGGCGCCACGCATGTGTCGAAGGACGAGCTGTTCCGGCAGTCGGATTATGTCGTCGTCCTCGTCATCCTCAGCGACCGGACGCGCGGGCTCGTCGGGCGGCACGAGATCGGTCTGATGAAGCCGACGGCCTTCCTGATCAACCCGGCGCGCGGGCCCATCGTCGACGAGGCGGCGCTGATCGACGCCCTACGCGACAAGCGGATCGCGGGCGCGGGGCTCGATGTCTACGACACCGAGCCGCTGCCGGCGGACCATCCGCTGCGCAGCCTGCCGAACACGGTGCTGACGCCGCATGTCGGCGGCTTCACCCGCGAGCACTACGCGCATTGGTATGGCGGCATGCTGGAGAATGTGAAGGCCTGGCTCGCCGGAACGCCGATCCGCGAAATCCAGGGCGACGGCATGTCCGCCGTGCGCGTGAAGTAGGGGCGGGAGATGGCGAGCACCCACGCGATCCGGCTGCATGCGCATGGCGGCCCCGAGGTGATGCGCTGGGAGGAGGTACCGCTGCCGGAGCCGGGGCCGGGCGAGGTGCTGGTCCGGCATGAGGCGGTCGGCTTCAACTTCACCGATGTGAACCACCGGCGCGGCGAGCATCCGGAGCCGACCGTCTTTCCCGTCGGCATCGGCCAGGAGGCGGCGGGCACGGTCGAGGCGCTTGGGGCCGGCGTGACGGCGTTCCGGATCGGCGAGCCTGTCGCCTATGCCACGCGGCCTGCGGGCTCCTATGCCGAACGCCGCGTCATGCCCGCCGACCGGCTGGTCGCGCTGCCGGACCATATCGACACGGTGACCGCGGCGGGCAGCCTGCTGAAAGGGATGACCGTCGAATACCTGACGCATCGGGCGTATCGGGTGCAGCCGGGCGATGTGGTGTTGCTGCATGCGGCGGCGGGTGGCGTGGGGTTGATCGCCTGCCAGTGGCTGCGGCATCTCGGGGCGACGGTGATCGGCACGGTGAGCACCGCGGACAAGGCGGCGCTGGCCGCGGCACATGGCTGCCATCATACGATCCTCTATACACGGGAGGACGTGGCAGGCCGGGTACGCGACCTCACCGGCGGGCGGGGTGCGCAGGTCGTCTACGATTCCGTCGGCCGGACGACCTTCGAGGCGTCGCTGGCCGCGTTGGCGCCGCGCGGCCATTTCGTGGGCTTCGGGGCCGCATCGGGCCCGATTCCGCCCTTCGCGCCGGGACGCCTGGGCGCACTCGGTTCGCTCAACATGACGTGGACGCGGCTGCCGCATTTTACCGGCACCCGGCCGGAGCTTCTGGCGAGCGCGCAGGCCTTCTTCGATGTGGTGCGCCAGGGCATCGTGCGGCCGCATGTGTCGCAGCGCCGGCCGCTGCACGAGGCGGCCGCCGTCCATCGCGACGCGGAGACGCGCCTGACCAGCGGATCGGTTGTCATGCTGCCTTGAAACCTGCGGTCATGACGCATTGCGGAGGAGAAGGATGGGCATTTCCGTCACGCCGTTGCATCCCCTGTTCATGGCCGAGATCGGCGGCGTCGATCTGGCCCGACCGCTGTCATCCGACGCACTGGCGCAGATAGACGCCGCATTCCACCGCCATCGCTGGCGCCAGGGCGACCTCGTCATCTGGGACAACCGCTGCACGATGCATCGCGCCTGCGGTTATGACGATCTGGGCGCGCGCCGCATCATGCACCGCACCACGGTGTCGGATGAAGTGAACTCGGTCGAAGGCCAGTACGGGCTTCCGCAAATGCCCGGCATGACGGCCGGATCGGCGTAACCGGGAACCGCTCCCGCCATCGGCTGTTCAAAAGCCGAGAGCATTTTGCGCGGACTGCATGGGAGCGGACCCGATGGCCTATGAAACGACCCCCCGCAGGAGCAACAGCGTCCTGTATTTCCTTGTCGGCGGCTTGCTGGTTGCCGTCGCCTTCGTGGTCTATTTCCTGTTCGGCGCCAGCGGAGGCGATACAGGCTCCCCGAGCGGGGCCGCACAGACGCAGACGGAAGCACCGGCCTCGGCCGGGTCTGCGTCCGGATCGGCGGGTTCCTCGGCGCCGTCCTCGGGCGGGACCGCCGCCGGTCAGTAGTGTGCCGGAGCGGCGTCGCGTCGCGGTATATAGCGGCCCGGTCACGAGTTCGTGAGCGACCGGGTCCGCGCGACCCATCGACGGGTTGGACGCGTCACGCGCCCCGTATGCGCTATTGGGGCGCAATGCCCAGTGCGCCGCGCAACGAAAACATCCTATATTTCCAGATAATTAACGCCAATCACAGAAAACTCGACCAAGCACGGGGCCGCGACGCTGCCGTGCACTGCGCATGCGAGCCGGGCCGGTAACGGTCAGCCTTCGCATCCGCAGAAGACGGACCTTCGTCTCGCGGCTCCGACCCGGGCTCGTGCACGACGTTGACGCCGTTCATGCTCTGGTTCTACCGTGGACCCGCCGGTCCATTGCAGGATCGGTGTTCCGAGGATCGACGCCGTTAATGATCAAGCGGAAATGGCCCGTATTCGTCGCCGCCGCGTTCATGCTGACGCTCGTCGGCGGCTTGGCGTACATGCATCGTCCCGACCGCGCGCCCGGTGCCTCTGCAGCACCTGCGCCGCAACGCACACCGCCCGGCGTTGCCGTCGAGACGGCGCGCGTCGAGGTATCGACCGTCGTGGAGGATATCCGGGCCTTCGGCACGCTTCTCGCGAATGAATCCGTTGTCATCTCGCCCGAGATCGCCGGCCGCGTCTCCCGCATCCATTTCCGCGAGGCCGAGAAGGTCGCGGCCGGCGCGGTGATGATCGAGCTGGATTCGGAAATCCTGCGTGCGGAACTGGCGAAGGCTCGGTCCGATGTCGCGCTGGCCACGGCGAATTACGAGCGGGCGAGCACGCTTGCGAAGCAGGGAACCGGCACTCT
>JBFWNZ010000281.1:0-5288 GCA_050250795.1 Alphaproteobacteria bacterium
GGCGAGGCGTTCGAAAGCCGCGACGTGCGCGAGGAGGATTAGGCGCTGCTCCTGACGGAGGCGATCGCCGCATGACGGCCGACTGGGCGATCACCGGCGGAATCATCGCCCTGTTGCTGATCCTGTCGGGCTTCTTCTCGGGGACGGAAACGGCGCTGACCGCGTCGTCGCGGCCGCGCATGCACGAGCTGGCGCGGCAGGGCAACCGCAGGGCGCGGATGGTCCTGGCGCTGCACGAGCATCGCGAGCGGCTGATCGGGGCGATCCTGCTCGGCAACAATCTCGTCAACATCCTTGCCTCGGCGCTGGCGACCAGCCTGCTGCTGGGCCTGTTCGGCGCGGCCGGCGTCGCCTATGCGACCATCGGGATGACCCTTGTCGTGTTGGTGTTCGGCGAGGTTCTGCCGAAGACCTATGCGCTCAGCCACGCGGACCGTCTGGCGCTGGTCGTCGCGCCCATCATGCGGCCCATCGTCTGGCTGTTCGCGCCGGTCACGCACACCCTGCATATCGCCATCCGCGGCATTCTCGGCCTGTTCGGCATCCGGCTCGGAACGGAACTGGGCGAGAACACGACGGAAGAGGAGCTGCGCGGCGCCATCGCGCTGCATGCGCCGAGCGAGGAGGCGGCCCAGCACGAACGCCAGATGCTGCGCAGCATCCTCGACCTGACAGAGGTGCCGGTCTCCGACGTGATGACCCATCGCCGCAATGTCGCGATGATCGACGCCGACCAGTCGGCGGAGGCGATTGTCGACCAGGTGCTGCAAAGCCCCTATACGCGCATGCCGCTTTATCGCGGGGATGTCGATGACATCGTCGGCGTGCTGCATGCCAAGGCGCTGTTGCGCGCTGTCCGGGCGCATGGCGGGGCGCTGACCGAGCCCGATATCGCCAAGATGTCGTCCGCGCCCTGGTTCATTCCCGACAGCACCGACCTGCTGGAGCAGCTGCTGGCCTTCCGCGAGCGGCGCGAGCATTTCGCCATCGTGATCGACGAGTACGGCGCCTTCATGGGGATCGTGACGCTTGAGGATATCCTTGAGGAGATCGTCGGCGAGATCGTCGACGAGCACGACCTGCCCGTTGCCGGCGTGCGGCCGCAGCCCGACGGGCGGGTGGTCGTGGAGGGAAGCGTCACGATCCGCGACCTCAACCGCGAATACGACTGGAACCTGCCGGATGAGGATGCGGCGACCATCGCCGGCCTTGTGCTGCACGAGGCACGGCTGATTCCCGATCCCGGCCAGGCATTCGTCTTTCACGGGTTCCGCTTTGAAATCCTGCGCCGCCAGCGCAACCAGATCACGCTTCTGCGCATCACGCCGCCGCGCCGGCCGAACCAGGAGCAGGCGGGTACGGCCTAGCCGGCTCTGCATTGTCCGACAGGATCCTTCCCATGCCTCTTAGCCCGTCCGCGCCGCGCCGCCATCTCCACACCCGCCGCATCGAACTCGCCGGCTATCGCCGCGAGGATGGGCTGTGGGACATCGAGGGGCACCTGACCGACACCAAGACCTACAGCTTTCCCAATGAGGATCGCGGACAGGTGACGGCGGGCGATCCGGTGCATGACATGTGGCTGCGCCTGACCATCGACGATGCCTACCTGATTCACGACGTCGAGGCGGCGACCGATGCGGGTCCCTATTCGGCCTGTCCGGCGATCACGCCGAATTTCGCGCGGCTGAAGGGGCTGGTCGTCGGCCCGGGCTGGATGCGCAAGGTGCGCGAGCGGATCGGCGGGGTGGAGGGATGCACGCATCTATTCGAGATGCTGCGGCCGATGGCGACCATCTGCTATCAGACCCTGGTCGGCGAACGGATCCGCGAGGCGCGCGAGACCGGGGTCCGGCCTGCACGGGACGGCACACGGCCGCGCCATATCGGCAGCTGCCACATGTATCGCACCGACGGCGACCTCGTCCGCCGCCTCTGGCCCGAATACTACATCGGCCCGCGCTGAGGCGCGGCGGTCCGCGGCTGCGGCAGGCGTCCCGCCGGCACCGATTCCAGGGATTCCCCCATCCGCGCCGTCCAGGCGTAGCAAACCAGGAACACACGAATGGAGCCGGTCAGCCCGTAACCCTCGGCGCGATCGGAAACCCGCGTGCAGATGTCGTGGATCGACATGTCCTCACGCGCTGCCGTCCTCTCAAGCAGGTCCCAGAACGCAGGCTCCAGCCGGATGCTGGTTCGGCGGCTGCCGATCCACACATTGCGGCAGATCAAGGAGCTGCGGTTGCTCCGATTCGATTCTAGCGACGCGTCTGGCAGCACGGGATGGACCGAGGGTATCGGTTGGCGGCTGTCGGTCGAGGAATTCGCACGCGATTGCGAATGACTTCGAATCTATTCCCTTCCCTGGAAAGTGCAACACAGAGTTGCAGTTCGGGTTCCGGGGCTGCGCCGCTTTGTCGATTCGATGGCCGCGCGGGTTCGCTTGCGCCTGTATCGGGCCGCGCACATATTGGACGCATGCCGCGCAGGATGCCCCGTTTCGACCCGTTCGCGCTTAACGAAGCGCCGCGGGCGCGGCCGTGCGACCGGCCGGGCTGCCCGGAAACGGGCGAGTTCCGGGCCCCCAAGAGCCGCGATTCGCTGAACGAGTTCTTCTGGTTCTGCACCGATCATATCCGCGACTACAACAAGGCCTGGAACTATTGCGCGGGCATGTCCGCAGCCCAGATCGAAGCGGAAATCCGGCAGGACACGGTCTGGCGCCGGCCGACCTGGCCGCTGGGCAATTTCGGGCGGCCGGGCCGGTGGCAGGATATCCGCCATGCGCGCTTCCATGACGGCTTCGCCGAATTCGACCTGGATGAGCCGCTGGAGGGCGAGGAGGACGGCGATGCGGTCCGGCCGCGACCCGGCACGCCAGAGGCGCGGGCGATGAAGCTGATGCAACTGGAATCACCCCTGACCTTGACCCAACTCAAGGCGCGCTATAAGGAACTGGTCAAGCAGCTTCACCCGGATGCCAATGGCGGCGACAAGCTTGCCGAAGAGCGGCTGAAGGACATCAACGAAGCCTATTCGACCCTGAAGAAAGCCGTCCGGCCGAACGGTCTGGGCGGACACCCTTAGAGCGGCCCGAAGAACGGATTGAAAGATGGCGACAGCTAACGCAGACGAGCGCGTACGGGCGCATCCCCTCGATGCGCCGGATATCGAGGTTTCGGTCCGCCAGACCTTCGGTATCGACATCGATATGAAGGTGCCGGCTTTCTCGCAGCGGTCGGACTATGTGCCCGAGACCGACGATGCCTATGTGTTCGATCACGACACCACGCTCGCCATCCTCGCCGGCTTCGCCCATAACCGCCGCGTGCTGATCAACGGCTATCACGGCACCGGCAAGTCGACGCATGTGGAGCAGGTGGCGTCGCGGCTCAACTGGCCTTGCATCCGGGTCAATCTCGACAGCCATATCAGCCGTATCGACCTGATCGGCAAGGACGCCATCGTTCTGCGCGACGGCAAGCAGATCACCGAGTTCCGCGAAGGCATCCTGCCCTGGGCACTGCAGAATCCCTGCGCGCTGTGCTTCGACGAATACGATGCCGGCCGGCCGGACGTGATGTTCGTGATTCAGCGCGTGCTGGAGATCGACGGCAAGCTGACCCTGCTCGACCAGAGCCGGGTCATCCGGCCGCACAAGTTCTTCCGCCTGTTCGCCACGGCGAACACCATCGGCCTGGGCGACACCAGCGGCCTCTATCACGGCACGCAGCAGATCAACCAGGGCCAGATGGACCGCTGGAACATCGTCACCAGCCTGAACTATCTGCCGCATGACGAAGAGGTGCGGATCGTTCTGTCGAAGTCGCCCAGCTACGATACCGAAGAAGGCCGGGAGAGCATCAGCGCCATGGTCGCTTGTGCCGACCTGACGCGGGCCGGCTTCATCAACGGCGACATTTCGACCGTCATGTCGCCGCGGACCGTAATGACCTGGGCGGAGAATGCGCGCATCTTCGGCAGCGTCGGTCTCGCCTTCCGGATGTCGTTCTTGAACAAATGCGACGAGACGGAGCGGAGCATCGTGGCGGAGTATTATCAGCGCTGCTTCGGCACCGACCTTCCTGAAACGG
The DNA here is from genome assembly GCA_050250795.1 of Alphaproteobacteria bacterium. GTDB lineage: Bacteria > Pseudomonadota > Alphaproteobacteria > UBA8366 > UBA8366 > JBFWNZ01. The sequence goes on from JBFWNZ010000281.1 coordinate 4,095, forward strand.
GCCTCCGCGCGGCGCATAGCTGAACCGGACGGGCGGCTGCATGACCGATCAACCGTCGCCGATCGAACAGTTCAAGCAGGCTACCGCCGCGACTCTGCGTGCCATGGCGGAGCGCGACGACGTGGATGTCGTGTTCTCCAACGAAGCGCCGGGGATGACGGGGAACCGGGCCCGCGTGCCGTTCCCCAGCCGCGACCTGCCGCCGGCCGAAGTGGCGGAGGTGCGCGGCGAGGCGGATGCCATCGCGCTGCGCCTGCGCCACCACAATCCGAAGCTCCATGCCGCGAACATGCCCGGCGGCGATGTCGCGCCGGCGCTGTACGAGGCGCTGGAGCAGGCCCGGGTCGAGGCGCTGGGCGCGCGGCTGATGCCGGGCTGCCGCGAGAACATGGCCGCCGCGCTGGAGCAGCGCTATCGCCGGCAGGGCCTGCATCGCGTGTCCGACCGCACCGAGGCGACGATGCCCGAGGTGGTGCGCCTGCTGGCGCGTGAGCGCCTGACCGGCGCGCAGCCCCCGCTGGCCGCGCAGAAGGTCTGCGAGTTGTGGGCGCCCTGGATCGAATCGAAGATCGGCAGCGATCTCGACACGCTGCTCGGCTGCATCGGCGACCAGGCGGCCTATGGCAGCGCCGTGCGCCGGCTGATCGCCGATCTCGACATCGATCTCGGCGCCGACCCGTCCAGCGAGGCCGAAGACGGCAGCGGCGACGCGGATGCCGACGACGCGGATGCCGAGTCGCAGTCCGAGGACGATGGCGGCGAGGGCGACGGCACGACCGCCGATTCGATGGGCGAGGCCTTCGCGGCCGAGGGCGGCGACGAGGAGATGGGCGAGCTCATCCCCGACGACGAGAGCGGCGAGATGATGCCCTCGCCGGGCAGCGAGGAGCCGGGCGATCCCGGCACGCCCTGGCGGCCGCAGCACGACCTGTCGAACCTGCCGCGCGAGCCCTTCTACAAGGCCTTCACCGAGCAGTTCGACGAGGTGGTGACGGCCGATACGCTGTGCGATGCAGAGGAACTGGCGCGGTTGCGCCAGATGCTCGACCAGCAGCTGGTGCATCTGCAGGGCATCATCGGCAAGCTGGCGAACCGGATGCAGCGCCGCCTGATGGCCAAGCAGACCCGGGCCTGGGATTTTGACCTGGAGGAGGGACTGCTCGATACGGCCCGCCTCGACCGGGTGGTCACCAA
>JBFWNZ010000282.1:0-5284 GCA_050250795.1 Alphaproteobacteria bacterium
GAAGCCCGACGCCATATTCATGCATTGCCTGCCCGCCCATCGCGGCGAGGAGGTCACGGGCGGGGTCATCGACGGCCCGCGTTCCGTGGTCTGGGACGAGGCGGAGAACCGCCTGCATGCGCAGAAGGGAATACTGGCCTGGTGTCTGGCTTAGACCCGCGGGATGACGACCTCGTCCAGCCCTTCCTGATCGACGAATCCGGCCTGCGCGGCCGGCTGATCCGGCTCGGGCCCGCGGTCGACGAAATCCTTCGCCGCCACGATTATCCCGAACCCGTCGCCATGCTGCTGGGCGAGGCGCTGGCGCTGACCGCCGCGCTGGCCGCGGCGCTGCGCTTCAACGGCATTTTCACGCTGCAGACCAAGGGCGACGGCCCGGTCCGCCTGCTGGTGGTGGATGTAAACGACGAGGGCGGCTTGCGCGGCTATGCCGAACTGCGCGGGCCGATCCCCACCGATGTCGGCGACGCGCCGGTGCCGCGGCTGCTCGGCTCCGGCTACCTCGCCTTCACCGTGGATCAGGGACCGGACACCGAGCGCTACCAGGGCATCGTCGAGTTGATCGGGCCGACCCTGGCGGACTGCATCCAGCATTACTTCCAGCAGTCGCAGCAATTTGCCGCGGGGGTGAAGCTGGCGGCCGGCCGGGATTTCGGCGGCGCATGGCGTGCCGGGGCGCTGATGGTGCAGCGCCTGCCGCAGAACGAGCAGGTGCCGGAGGATGACGAAGCGGAGGATGCCTGGCGGCGCGCCGTCATCCTGGTCGGCCACTGCACCCAGGCCGAATTGCTCGACCCGGTTCTGACGCCGCATCGCCTGCTGTACCGCCTGTTCCACGAGGATGGCGTGCGCGTGTTTCCGACCCAGAAGCTGCTGCCGGTCTGCCGCTGCTCGCGCGAGCGGGCGCTGGGCGCGCTCGGTCTGTTGAGCGCGGAGGAACTGGAGGAATGCAAGGTCGACGGGCGGATTACCGTCGCCTGCCAGTTCTGCAATCGCGATCAGGTATTCGAGGATGCCGATCTCGCGGGCTTGCGCGGCGGCGCTGCGCCCGCCACATCCTGACGGAACGCCCCGCGAGGGCTTGAAGGAGGGACCGCATGTCGACGCTTCGCATCGCGACCGTGCTGCTGGCATTACTGACGGTGGCCGGCTGTTCCAGTCCGGAACGCCCGCGCTTCCCCGACATCACTTTCGGGCACCTCCCGCCCTTCCGGCTGGACGTGGCGTCGGTGGAGGTCGTGCGCGCCTATACGCCCACCTCCATGGCCCCGAACATCGAGCAGTCCTTCCCGGTGCCGCCGATGCAGGCGATGGAGCGCTGGGTCCGCGACCGGTTGCAGGCCGTCGGCACCTCGGGCACGGCCACGGTGACGATCACCGATGCCAGCGCGGTCGAGGAGCGCCTGCCGCGGACGCAGGGCATTCGCGGCGCCTTCACCACCGATCAGGCCGAACGGTACCGGGCGCGCGTGGAGATGACGATCGAGGCCAGCGACGTGCGCGCCGACGGCAGCCGCCGCAACGGCACGGCGATTGCCCAGGCGAGCCGCAGTCAGACGGCGCCCGAGGACGTCACCATCAATCAGCGCGAGAAGATCTGGTTCGAGATGACCGAGGCGATGATGCGCGAGTTCGACGCCGCCATGGCCTCCGAGGTGCAGAAGAACCTCGGCGCCTTCCTGCGCTGAGGCCGGCGCCGGCGCGTCATGCGCCGGCGGGATTTCCGATCATCGCCAGGAACTCGCGGCGCGTCTTGGCGTCGTCGCGGAACGAGCCCAGCATCCGGCTCGTCACCATCTTCACGCCCGATTTCTGCACGCCGCGCGTGGTCATGCACTGGTGCTCGGCCTCGATCACGACGGCCACGCCCTTGGGCTGCAGCACGGTGTTGACCGAATTCGCGATCTGGGCGGTCATCCGCTCCTGGATCTGCAGGCGTTTGGCGTAGACGTCGACGACGCGCGCCAGCTTGCTGATGCCGACCACCCGCTTGTCGGGCAGATAGGCGACATGGGCGCGACCGATGATCGGCACCATGTGGTGTTCGCAATGCGAGATGAAGTCGATGCCGCGCAGCACCACCATCTCGTCATAGCCGTCGGTTTCCTCGAAGGTGCGCTCCAGCATCTCCACCGGATTGTCCTTGTAGCCGGCGAAGAACTCCTCGAAGGAGCGCACGACGCGGGCGGGCGTTTCCAGCAACCCCTCGCGGTCCGGATCCTCGCCGGCCCAGATCAACAGGTCGCGGACCGCCTTTTCGGCGCGTGTCCGGTCCACCGGCGCGGCGTTCGGCGCCGACGTCACAGTCTTGAGAGACAATGCTGACCTCCCTTCCGGTCGCGTTGCCCTGTTCGGGCGCGCTCCGGTCTAGTTGAGCCTTACCTGCTGGTGCGGGCTGTCCAGCGAGAAGGCCGGAATCTCGACCTGGAAGAACTCGCCGCCGGGCCGTTCCATTTCATAGGTGCCGGCCATGATGCCGGACGGGGTCTGCAGCGGGGTGCCGCTGGTGTACTCGAAGGATTCGCCCGGCCGCAAGACGGGCTGCTCGCCGACGACGCCGGCACCGCGCACCTCCTGAACCCGGCCCAGCGCGTCGGTGATGCGCCAGTGGCGGTTCTTGAGCTGCACGGTCTCCGTCCCGACATTCTCGATCCGCACTTGATAGGCCCAGACGAAATGCGCGTCCGATGGCGTGGACTGGTCCTCAAGGAAGAACGGTTCCACGGTCACGCGGATATTCTGGGTCAGGGCTTGGTACATCGGGCGCTCCGGTCGTCCTCATGCGGCATTGTCGTGCCGCGCGGTCCCGCCGCAGCTCGACAAGGGGATATTGGCCCCGTGGCGGCCAATGTCCAGCCACGAATCCTCATACGTGCCTCTCATCGCCGTGGATCAGCGAGGCGCAGCAGATATTTCTGCATCCCCTCCAGCACCAGCTCGCCGCGCTGGTTGTGCACGGTCGAGGCGACGGTGAGGATGCCGGTGGTGCGCTGCGGTTCCAGCGCGGCCACGGTCAGCATCGGATACAGCGTGTCGCCCGCATAGACCGGCTTGAGGAAGCGCGAGGACTGCTCCAGGAAGCCGATCAGCACGTCGCCGATCACATGCGCCAGCGGCCCGGCCCCCGCCGCGGTCTGGATCGCCACCTGAAAGCCATGCGCCAGCAGTTCGGGATGGCCGTGACGGCGGCAGTATTCGCGGTCGTAATGGATCGGATGGTTGTCGCCCGACGCCGCCTGAAAGGCCAGGAACTGGGCCTCGGTCACGGTCCGCGCCGGAATGTAGAAGCGTTCGCCGACCTGCAGTTCCGCAAAGCCGCGCCTATGCGGATAGGCATGGCGCGCCGGGTCGAAACCGTCGCCGCCCGTCATCGGCTGCACGCCGCGCCGCCCAGCACGCAGAAACGCGCGCAATGCGGATGGTTGAGCGGGACCGGGCGCGCCGCCTCGGCGAGCGTGCTCCCGAGCTCGAATTGCGGGTCGTAGGGCAGCAGCGTGCAGGCGACCACCGCCGGCCGTGCCGCGCCCTTGCGCTTCACGACCATGCGCGATGACGCGCACATGACCGCGGCGGGCGAGAGGCCCAGGATGCCCCAGCAGGCGGTGGTGATCTCGGGCACGTCGCGGGTCGGGTCCATCTCGGGAAACAGCACAAGCCGCGCCGGGTCGGCCGCGTCGAGGTCGATCCCCTCGGCCGCGAACAGGCGCGCGAAGCCCGCCCGCATCCCGGCCTCGGGCTCGTTCCAGCACAGACGGCCCGCGACGTCCGGCGCGAAACCCTCGCGCGCCAGCCAGCGCAGCCCGTCCAGCGCCGGCGCCCAGCTTCGCGGTCCCCGCACTGCCTCGTGCCGCGACGCCTCGTAATGGTCCAGCGACACGCGCAGCGCCAGCCTGTCGCCGAACCGCGCGCGTAAGGCCAGCAGGGCATCGGCCTGCTTCATCATCGGGCGCATCGCGTTGGTCAGGACCAGCACCCGAAACCCCCGCGCCAGCGCGGAGGCCAGCATCGCCGGCAGCTCCGGGTTCATGAAGGGCTCGCCGCCGGTGAAGCCGATCTCGGCGGTGCCCAGCCCGTCCGCCGCGATCTCGTCCAGATAGGCATCGACCTCGGCCGCCGCGATATAGGCCAGCCGGTCATTGCGCGGGCTGGATTCGATGTAGCAGTTCTCGCAGGCGAGGTTGCAGAGCGTGCCGGTGTTGATCCACAGGGTCGCCAGCCGCGTCAGCGCAACCGTCGCCCGCGCCTCGCCCTTGGCGGTGACGGTCGGGTCGCGGAACTTGGCGGGGTCCAGCGGCGGCCCGCCCGCCTCGCGCAGCACCGTCATGGAGTGGATCGCAGCATGGTCATGGGCGCAACCCTAGAGCAAAGGCATCGGGCGCGCCAATTCACCAACCGGTGAGCGCCGCCGCCGCGCAACCCTTGCGCCCGCCCGCCGCCGCGATCTAATGTCGGAGCCGACGCGGGTGTAGCTCAATGGTAGAGCAGAAGCTTCCCAAGCTTACGACGAGGGTTCGATTCCCTTCACCCGCTCCAAACCCCTCCGGCATCTCCCGAAGCCGTCCTGCCGCCCCGCATTCCACCGCTGGCTGTCCCGCAGGGCCAGCGGCACCGCGCGTCGCCCGTGCGCGCCATTGACCCGAGCCGTCGGCTGTCCGAAGCTTGGCATCAGGATGCCGCGCAGGGCATCGGCTTGGGGAGCGACAGGATGGGCGCACAGGATGCGGCGCGGACCGTGAGTGTCACGGCGGCCGCGAATTTCTCGAAGGATGCGCGGGTCAATGCGGAGCTGATGGCGACGCCGGGGCTGGTGGTTCGCATGAACTGCTATGAGCCGGGGCAGGTCACGCCGATGCATATGCATCCGGAGGAGGACGAGGTCCTGTATGTCGTCGAGGGCGACGGCAAGGTCATCTTCGAGCGGATGCCCGAGGTACGGGTCAAGACGGGCGACCTCGTCTGCCTGCCGGGAGACCAGTTCCACAGCATCGTCAACGATTCCGCGGGCCGCATGACGCTCATCTACTTCATGAAGCCGGATTATCGCAGCGTCCGCCCGCAGGACGGCGCCGCGCACCCCGTCATCGCCAAGCTGCACGGCGAGCGGGGCGCTTAGCCCCGGCTCACGCCGCCTTCGGCCCCCCGGTTGGTCCAGCCTGCGGGCCGCGGATCAGGCGGCCGGGCATGCTGCCGGTGCCCTCGCTCTCCTCGAAGGTCACCTGGCCCGACAGGATGGTTGCGGCATAGCCGTCCACGCGCTGGATCAGCCGCCGCCCGCCCGCCGGCA
>JBFWNZ010000283.1:0-5275 GCA_050250795.1 Alphaproteobacteria bacterium
CTACGGCACAGCTCTGGCGGTCGAATTCAGACTAGGTCGAGAACACTCTTCGTTGAAGCGCTACGCGCTATCTCTTTTACCGCAGAGGAAGGAGATCGGATTGGCGTTATCGGGCTGAATGGTGCCGGAAAGTCAACACTTCTCCGCGCAATAGCCGGCATCTTTCAACCTACAGGCGGACAGCTTCGGGTCACGGGAAGGGTCGCGCCACTGCTAGCACTAGGCGTAGGAATGTATGATGATGCGTCAGGATGGGAGAATATCCGCAATTGCGGCCTGCAGCATGGAATGAGTTCTGCGGAGATCGCAGCGAAGCAAAACGAAATTGCAGCCTTCACCGAATTGGGGGACTATCTGCACCTTCCCCTTTATACTTATTCCTCCGGCATGCGCATGCGTCTGTCTTATGCGGTCGCAACGGCAATGGATTCTGAAATCCTCGTTCTAGACGAGGTGGCAAGCACCGGCGACATCTCGTTCCAAGAGAAAGCACAGCAACGTTTCACGGACATGGTCAGTCGCACAAAGATTGTTTTTCTAGCCACCCATGATATTGGTTGGATGAGGAAAATTTGCAGCAAAGTTATTTTACTGTCCGAAGGTCGTTTATTGGAGTTCGGGCCGGCCGCTGACGTCCTGGAAATTTATATTAATTGCGATGGACGTTTGGGCACTTGATCTCGACCTGCTCCCCATCGGTTCCTCACGGGTAATTGAGAGTCCAGGGGTGCTGAACTGCTACCGGATGTACCCTCGGTGAGGGGTAGAGTTTTCGGGCCTTGATCGGCATCACGGGATGGCTACGTGTGCAGATTCCATGAGCGCTGCCGGGACGTTGTTCCCGATCGCGCCGTGTGGCCTTTGCTTGTTGCAATCTCCACGCCAAGCCTCCAGCTTTTCGGCCGCATCGGCAAGGCTCAAGTGGACTTGCCCGGCTTTTGTGGAGAGCGTTTAGCTCACTTCCTTGGCCTTCCGCTCGAAGACGATGGGGCTTTGGAAGCCGAGCGATGAATGCCGCCTGACGGGGTTATAGAACCCGTCGATGTATCTGGCGACGGCGTTTTCGGCCTGCTTGCGGGATTGCCATGCGACCGGCCAGATGAGCTCCGACTTGATGGTTTTGAAGAACGTTTCGACCATCGAGTTGTCGTAGCAGTTCCCGCGGCCGCTCATCGAGATCAGGATGCCGCGTTTGCGGAGCAGGGCCTGATAATCGACAGAGCAGTATTGCGATCCGCGGTCGGAATGATGGACCAGCCCCGGCGCGGGGTTGCGAGCCACGAGCGCACGGCGCAGGGCTTCGACCGCGAGGTCGCGCTTCAGACGATCACTCGTGGCCCAGCCGACGACGCGCCGGGAGAAGAGGTCCAAGACAACGGCGAGGTAGAGCCAGCCCTCTGCCATCCAGATGTAGGAGATGTCCGCCCCCCACTTCCTGTCCGGACCATCCGCCGCGAAGTCTTGCGCCACCAGATTGGGCGCGACGGGCCAGGCATGCTCGCTGTCTGTCGTCTGTTTGAAGCGCCGCCTCGGACGCGCGATCAACTGGTTCTCGCGCATCAGGCGTGCCGTGCGATGCCGCCCGATCTCATGGCCCTCATCCACGAGGTCGCGGTGCATGCGGGGACTGCCATAGGTCCCGTTCGACAGCGCAAAGGCCGTGCGGATATGCGCCAGATAGACCATGTCCTGCTGCTGGCGGCGGCAGGCCGGGCGTTCCTGCCAGGTGAAGAAACCGCTCTGGCTGACCCCCAGAACGCGACACATCCGGCTGATCGGAAAGCTGGCCTTCTCCGCATCGATGAAGGCGAACTTCACCGATTTCCCTCTTTCGCGAAGAAGGCCGCGGCTTTTTTTAAGATGTCGCGCTCCTGCTTCAGAACCGCATTCTCACGCCGCAACCGCTTCAGCTCGGCATGAAGATCGACGGTTGCCTCACTCGGCTCGCCGGCATCGCGCTTCTGACCCAGCCACCGCGTCAGCGTCGACAGGCCAATGCCCAGATCCTCTGCGATCTCTCGCCGCGTCCGGCCGCTGGTCAGTGCCAGCCGCACTGCTTCACGCCGAAACTCCGGCGTCGGTCTGTTCCCTCGTCCCATAGAACACCTCCTGGTTCCTCAGTTGGTGCTCTCCACTTTCTCCGGGCAAGTCCATCGTCCCTCACGGATAATGAGAGTCCAGGGTCGCTGATATTGCCCCGTCGGAGGCCGCGATGGCAGCCGGCGACTGGCGGAGCTGGTCGGGGTTGCGCAGCCGGTCGCCCGCAGATCGAAGGAGCACGGCCTGTGGGGTCAGGCCAAACCCGGGGCGGTTCAATCGTAACGGTGAGATGGTTTCAGAGGAAACGCCATATCAAAATACTTTCATAGGATTAATAGCTTTATCCAGCATGTTTTCCCGAATGCCATCGCTTGTGGCGAAAAATTTAACGGGTAAACTAGAGTGCTCTCAAGCAAGCTCTGGAAGCCTATGCGGAACCATTCAACGAAGAGTAGATAAGGATGGAAACCGGGACGCCTCGAATAAGCGAGTGTGATAACAATGCCACAGGGGCGAAAAATCGGAAAAACATTCGGCCGCGCATGGTCGCTGCGCTTGCGGCGCGGCATTGAGCCATGGTACCACCGCAACGAGATTGAATTGGGCGACGCGGCGGCTAGTGCGGCTTGCGTGGCTGTATCGGGGTCGACCAATAGTCGGAGGTCACGTTAATGCGTCATGTGCAGTCGGTTGTTGCCATTAGTGCTATGCTGTATGTTGGGTTTGCCTCCGGCGCATACGCTTCCGTGGGCAGCGGCGGCGGCGACGGCGCGAGCACCTCGAACAATCTTGTCGGCACGCAGACCAGCGCCGGGGCATCGACCGCGACGGTGACGCTGATCTCCGGCGGCGGCGGCAGTGCGCTGACCGGTGCGTTCGGCGGCGGCGGGCTCGGCGGCGGCGGGCTCGGCGGCGGTGCTGGCGGGGTCACGCCCGGCGGTACCGGTGGCGTGGGCCCGCAGTCCTTGATCGACGACAACCAGATGGCCGGTCTCGTTGCCGGTCAGACGACCTTGTTCGATCTGCGCGAACTCAAGCGGCAGCAGGGCGGTTCGGCCGGTTCGAAGCCGATGAATGTCGGCGCCTGGCTGCGCGGCGCCTATACCGGGATCGAGAGCACGGACCGGGGCGGCGAGTTCGACGGCAACGCGATCAACCTGGTCGGCGGCGTCGATTACCTGTTCCAGAACACCAAGATCCCGGTCGTGGTCGGCCTGTCGGGCGGCTACGAGGTGCTGGACATCGAGACCAAGTTCAACACCGGCACCTATGAGGGCAACGGCTTCACCTTCGCGCCCTATGTCGCGATCAGCCCGATGCGCAACTTCATCATCGACGCCAGCGGCGGCATGACCTGGCTCGACTACGACGTGTCGCGCACGGTCGGCGGCTCCAAGCGGACGGGCACCTTCGACGCCACGCGCTACTTCCTGGCGGCGAACGCGACCTACAACCACTATGCCGGGGCCTGGCGCCTGTCGCCGACGGTCGGCATCCTGAACATGCGCGAAGAGCAGGACGGCTACACCGAGAACAACGGCACGGTCGTGCAGGGCAACGCCATCGACCTGACGCGGGCCTCGGGCGGGCTTGAGGTCGGCTACAACCTGGGCGGCATGAACCAGACGCTGACCGGGATCGAGCCCTTCGTGAAGCTGGTCGGCGAGTGGGATATCGACCATGAGAAGTCGGTGGACCTGGGCAACGGCGTGAAGTCCTCGGCCGAAGATTTCGGCGCGGTGGCCGGCGGCGGCGTGAACCTGAACCTCGGGCAGTCGGTCTCCGGCGCGCTCGAAGGCACCTACAACACGATCGGCCGCGGCAACCTCGAAACCTGGACGGTCGGCGGACGGGTCCGCGTGAAGTTCTGATCTCCCGCCGCATACGCGGGTGAAGGCAAGGGCCGCGCCAATGGCGCGGCCCTTCGCGTTTGAGCGTCATCTTCCCTGACAGCGGCACGATGAACGGCTATGCCTGTCCTCGGGGAATCTCGAACTTGCCCGGCATTTGCATTCCGTGTTAAGCAGGAATTTAGGGATTTTTATCGCGCATTGGACGCGGTGGCGGTTGGGGCGGAATCGCCTCGCCGAGGGGATCGGGTGGAGGGTTCATGATACGCAACGCGAAACGGATTGCCGCGGTCGGCGCCGTGCTTACGCTCGGCTTTGCATCGGCGGCACAGGCCTCGATCGGCAGCGGCGGCGGCTCCGGCGCGACCACGAGCAACACCCTGGTCTCGGTCTCGGTCTCGCCCATCGCGTCGGTCCAGACGACGTCGATCCTCGCCGGGAACATCACCGGTTCGCTGGGTGGCGGTTTCGGCGGCGGCGGTTTCGGCGGCGGTGCCGGGCCGATCTCTGCGGCGCCCGGCCCGCAGACCTCGCTGATCGACAATGTGCAGTCGACCGGGATCGCCGGGGGCCAGTCGGTGCTGTTCGACCTGCGGGCACTGAAGCAGCAGCAGGGCGGTTCGGCCGGTTCGAAGCCGATGAACATGAACGCCTGGCTGCGCGGGGCCTATACCTCGATCACCAACACCGACCGCGGCGGCGAATTCGAGGGCGGTGCCACCAACGTCGTGGGCGGCGTGGACTATCTGTTCCAGAACACGAAGATCCCGGTCCTGGTCGGCCTGTCGGGCGGGTATGAGAACACCGACATCGACACGACCTTCAACACGGGCACCTTCGAGGGCAACGGCTTCACGCTCGCGCCCTATATCGGCCTCCGGCTGCTGCCGAACCTGCTGATCGACATGAATGTCGGCATGAGCTGGATCGACTACGACGTGTCGCGCACGGTCGGCGGCAGCAAGCGGACCGGCAGCTTCGATGCGACCCGTCTCTTCTATGGCGCCAACGCGACCTACAACCACTTTGCGAATAATTGGCGCCTGTCGCCGACGGTCGGCATCATCCATATGCGCGAAGAGCAGGATGGCTATACCGAGAACAACGGCACGGCCGTGCTTGGCAGTGCCATCGACCTGACCCGGGCGAAGGCCGGCGTCGAGGTCGGCTACAATCTCGGCGGCGTGAACAAGACGCTGACCGGCATCGAGCCCTTCGTGAAGATGATCGGCGAGTACGACATCGAGAGCGAGGACGGGGTCGATCTGGGCAATGGCGTGACCTCCTCGGACGAGAAGTACGGCGCGGTCGCGGGCGGCGGCGTCAACCTGAAGCTGGGTGAGATGGTGTCCGGCACGCTGGACGGGTCGTATAACTCCATCGGC
>JBFWNZ010000284.1:0-5237 GCA_050250795.1 Alphaproteobacteria bacterium
TCTCAAACTCACGAACTACCGTTGATTTGTATTGTAACTTGATTTCTCTAGCATTCAAGATCGCTGACATACCATAGCGTCCCAATCCACTTTCGAGCCAGATCAACTAAATACGGGTTCCATTAGGTTAATAAACCCGGCCCAATCGGGAAAATTATGGAATTAATATCAAAAAATTATTTCTGAGCGGCGGCCAAAATATAAATAAAATACCCTCATCGAATAACAAAACGCCTCGAGAATTTCATTCGTACCCGATTTCAATCCATTCTTTTGGAACGTATTATTGCGGAACCTGCTTCCCTCGTTAAGAAATTACAACGAAGGAAGCAGGATCATCCGATCTTAGTTCGCCCGCCAGTGATCCCAGCGGATATCGGCCCGACGGTCGTCGCGGCCGTTGCGCCCGTCGCGGCGGTCGTCGTCTCGGCCGCGGTTCCAGTCGCGCCGGTCGTCGTTGCGGTCGCGGCCATAGTGGTTGCCCCGGTCGTCGCCGCGACCGTTGTTCCAGCCGTCCCGGGGGCCGCCGCGGTCGTCGCGGCGGGCATCGCGCCAGTCATGGCGGCGGTCGTCGTCGCGCCGCGCCTGGTGGTCGCGCCCCCCGTCCCGGTCGTGGCCGCGCCAATCCCGGCCACCGTCGCGACCGTCGCGGTCATGGCGGTCGTTGTCGCGGCCGCGGTCGGCGTGGTCCCGGCCCCGGTCATGATCGCGGTCGCGGTCGCGGCCGGCATGCCGGTCGGGCCGCCCGTCGCGGCGGTCGGGCGAGGCGCCGGGACCGCCCTGCGGACCCGGAGGGTTCTCCCAGTTCGTGCCGGGACCGCCGCGCGGGCCCGGCGGGTTGTCGTCGCGGTCCTTGGCATAGGCGGCACCGGCGGTGCCCAGCGCGATCACCGACACCAGCGTCATCGTCCGCACGAGGGCGGTCAAAGGCTTCGGCATGGAATCTCTCCTCATCCATGGTTCCGCAGCCCATGCAGTCCATTGGCGCATCGGCGCCCACCCAGTCGATGCCGGCCCCTGGTCCGGCATGCTGCACCGCCTTGAACGGATGCGGCCGGACATTCCGTCGCCGATTTTCACCGGCATCGCCGCGCGCTATGGTGCGGCCCTTGCCATTCCGCCGCCCGTCCGGGCCGGCCGCACAATTCCGAACGAAGGAGCGACGCATGAGTGCTGGATTCATCGGCGCGGGCAGCATGGGGCTGGGCATCGCCGGCAACATCCTGGGCAAGCTGCGGGGCCTTACCGTCTACGACATCGACCCGGCGCGCATCCAGCCGCTGGCCGAGCGGCAGGCGCGGGTCGCCGCCTCGCCGCGCGAGGTCGCGGACCGCGAGGCGGTGGTGCTGCAATGCCTGCCGTCGAACAAGGCGCTGGACGCCGTCGTGAACGGCCCGAACGGCGTGAAGGGCGGCAAGGCGATGAAGGTGTTCGTCAATCTGGGCGTCACCGGCCGCGCCACGGTCGAGGCCATCGCCGAAAGCCTGGGCGAAGCCGGGGTCGCGGTGGTCGATGCCCCGATCTCGGGCGGTTCGCTGCGCGCGCGGGAAGGCACGCTGACGATCATGGTCTCGGGCGACCCCGCCGCCATCGAGATGGCGCGCCCGATGCTGGAGGCGGCCAGCACCAAGATCGTGCATATCGGCGACAAGCCGGGCCAGGCGCAGATGATGAAGCTGGTCAACAACATCATCTCGGCCGGCAACTTCGCCGTCGCCGCCGAGGCGATGCTGCTGGGCGCCAAGGCCGGGCTGAACCCCGAGACGATGCTGGAGGTCATCAACAGCGGCACCGCGCAGAACAGCGCGACCCTGGCGAAGATCCCGGGGCATGTGCTGACCCGCGGCTTCGACTACGGGTCCAAGCTGCATATCATCCGCAAGGACCTCGTGGAGTGGCTGCACGAGACCGAGGCGGCGGGCGTGCCCTCGCCCACCTGCCTCGCCGCCCGCCAGATGTTCGAGACGGCCGCCGCGATGCTGGGCGACCAGGCGGATTTCACCGAGGCGATGAAGGTGGTGGAGACCATGTCGCGCTTCGAGATGCCGAAGACGCGGTAATCCGGGGTGCAGAGCACCGGGAATCGTTGACGGAAGGCTGCCGTATCCGCACACTTGGCAATGGTACGGACAATTAAAAAATCTGCTGGGAGGCAGTACGATGGCCCTACCGCCCGCTTCCGACCTCGCCGGGCATGCGCCCGAGTTGCCGCCGGCCGCCCCGCTGTTCGAGGCGCAGCGCATGCCGCGCGCATCCTTCGGCGCGGAGGTGCTGGACACCGACCTTGCGGACCGCCTCGATGCCCCGTTCCATGCCGCCGCGCTGGACGCTCTCTACCGGCACAAGGTCCTGGTGTTCCGAGACCAGGAGCTCTCGGAGGGACGGTTCCGGGATCTGGCACTGGGCTTCGGCCCGCTTGAGCCGACCAGCGACCGGCGCATCCGCAACGAGCCGTTCGAGGACCTTCTCACCGTCACCAACGTGGCGCCGGACGGCAGCCTGACCGTCGGACCGCCGAGCATGGCAAGCCGCTTCTGGCACAGCGACAAGTCCTATCTGCCGCGCCCGCCCCTGGCGACCGTCGTCTATGCCATCGACGTGCCCGGCGAGGACGGCGAGACCGAATTCTGCAACCTGACCGCAGCCTATAACGCCCTGCCGGCGGCCATGCGCAAGCGGATCGACGGCCTGCGCGTGCGCCACCACCGCGGCTTCGCCTATGACGGCAAGCCCGGCTTTCCCAAATCGACCTCGGAGCAGGAACGCCTGTACCCGCCGGTCGAGCACCCACTGGTCTGCGTGCATCCCCGCACCGGCGAGAAGACGCTTTATCTCGGCTATTTCGCGGCCGGGATCGTCGGCATGGACGAGGCCGAGGGCCGTGCCCTGCTCGACGAGCTGACCGGGCACACGACGCAGAAGCGGTTCCTGCTCGCACATCGCTGGCGCCGCGGCGACGTGATGATCTGGGACAATCGCAGCCTGCTACACCGCGCACGGCCCTTCGACCCCACGACGCGGGCGCGCACGCTGATCCGCGCGGTGGTGCAGGCCGACGTTCCTGCCTGAGACGTCGCCGCCCGGTCGGCGTTGACGAAGGGACGGCGGCGTCCCAGAATTCTCGATAGGTGCGGACAAATCAGAAGCCGCCGGATCGAGGAGGAATGCCGATGTCCATGCTTGAGCAGGGCACTGCCGCGTCGCCGCAGCCATCCGCCGCCCCCTTCGAGGCCCGCCCCTTTCCCGGTGCCGCCTTCGGTGCCGAGATCGAAGGAATCGACCTGTCCGGGCCGATGGGCGCCGGCTTCCATGCCGCGGCCCTGGGCGCCCTGCATCGGCACAAGGTGCTGTGCTTTCGCGGCCAGGACCTGACCGACGACCGGTTCCGCGACTTCGCGCTGGGCTTCGGCCCCCTGGAGCCGCGCATCACCCGATACGATCGCGGCGAGGTGCATCAGGACCTGCACCGGATGACCAACGTCTCACCGGACGGCACATTGACCGCCGGGCATCAGGACGAGGCGAACCGCTACTGGCACACGGACAAGTCCTATAAGCCGCGTCCCTCGCTCACCACCATCCTCTACGCCATCGACGTGCCCAGCGTCGGCGGCGAGACCGAGTTCTGCAACCTGACCGCCGCTTATCGAGCGCTCTCACCGGCCATGCAGAGCCGGATCGACGGGCTGAAGACGCATCATCACTGGTCCTTCGCCTATGACGGCAAGCCGGGCTTCCGCAAGGCGACGCCCGACGAGGAGGCGCTGAACCCGCCGGTCGAGCATCCCCTGGTGCGGACGCATCCCGGCACCGGCGAGAAAGGGCTGTATCTCGGCTACTTCGCGGCGGATATCGCCGGCATGCCGAAGGCCGAGGGCCGCGCCCTGCTGGACGAACTGACGGCGCACGCGACCCAGCCGCGCTTCATCCTGCGTCATTCATGGCGCAAGGGCGACGTGGTGATGTGGGACAACCGGTGCCTGCTGCATCGCGGCCGGCCCTACGACCACACCACCCAGCCGCGCACCCTGATCCGGGCCGTCGTACAAGGCGACAGACCGGCCTGATCCCTATCGGACCGGCGGATCGGCCGCTTCGGCCCCCGCACGGGACTTGCGGCCCGCTGCCGCCGTCCGGGCCGCCTCGGCCTCGGCTTCGGCCTCCGCTTCGGCGCGGGCCTCGCCGCGGATGCCGCCGACATCCTTCTCCGCCGACGCGCTGAGGCGCTGATAGATGCCGAGCCCGACCACCAGCGTCACGCCCGCGAACAACAGCAGCGTTGGATAGAGCATGAGGGTCGGGTCCTTCTTGCCGACGGCGAAGACGAGGACCAGCGCTTCGAGGAAGATCGCGATGGCGATGGTGGAGATGAACTTCGTCATGCCCCGCCGCGCCTCGCCGGTGTAGCGCATCTCGCTCGGCCGGACGACCTCCTCCTCCATGAGGTATTTGGAGACCTCGAACACGGCCAGGGCGATGACGGTGTAGCCGATGGCGGCCAGCAAGGTCGCGCCGAGGTCCGGTTCGCCGGCATGCAGCAGCGCAGCCATCTGCATGCCGGCATGGATGAGCAGGCCGGCGGCAAGCGCCATCAGCGCCATGCTGAGGAGGACGAACACGAAACGCGAGATGCGGTCGAGATAGGTCACGGCCGGCCGCGCGAAGAGCAAGGATGCAGAACCATCACGCCTCTGCAACGGCGCCCGCGGCGGGATGGTTCCGGCGGGTCAGCCGAAGGCCTTGACCGTGTGGATTTCCAGCCGGGCCGGCCGGCCTTCCGCCAGATCGACCGTCGCATAGGTGGGACCGCGGCCGACGGTGTCGGTCGGCGAGCCGGAATAGGCCGCGGACGACTGATCCGTCATCAGCTCCATCGCCGCATGGTGATGGCCAAGCGCGAGATAGTCGCAGGCGTTCGCCTCGATCTCGCGCATATGGATCGGCGAGGACCGGCCGGTGTCGCCGCGATGCGGCACGAACAGCCCATGCCCCATGCCGAGGAACCAGCGGCAATCGGCCGGCCGTTCGGGGCATCCGGCCAGCGGGCTGTATTGCGGGGTATGCTCGACCATCCCCTTGCCCCACACCGCCACGTCCAATTCGGACAGGAGGGTCAATTCGCCGGCTTCGGCATTGAGCATGGTGACATTGTCGATGCGGTTGAAGTCGTAGCGGCGATAGATCGCCCCCGCCTCCATGCAATCGTGGTTGCCCGGGATCATCACGATGGGAAAGGG
>JBFWNZ010000285.1:0-5201 GCA_050250795.1 Alphaproteobacteria bacterium
TTGGTCTCTGCAATCTCATAGGGAAAGATACCGCAGATTCCGACCCCGCGCCGGTGGACATGCATCATGATCCGGGTCGCCTCTTCCCGCCCCTTCGAAAAGAACCGCTCCAGCACATGCACGACGAATTCCATCGGCGTGTAGTCGTCGTTCAGCATCAATACCTTGTACATCGACGGCTTTTTCGTCTTGGGCTTGGTCTTGACGACCACCCCGGTATTGGTGCCGCCGACATGATTGTCGTCACGCTCGCTCATCGCCCCGCCGTACAACTCCAGTCGTCGCGTCGAGTATAATATTGGATCGAAAGCGGCACGGGGAAGGCCCGAATGCTCGACGATCTCGACCGCCGCCTGCCGGCGGTCCAGCGGTTGGGGCTGCCGCCGGAGGCAGTTTACGGGATGCGGACGCGCCAGCGCCCCACGGATATGGTGCGCTGCGGCAGCGTGTTCCAGTGCTGCATCTGCGGCGGCGGATACCACCGCTTCCTCCGCTTCGGACTGGACGGCCGCCGCAACGCCCGCTGCCCCCGCTGCGGCTCGTTGGAGCGGCACCGCTTTCTGTGGTGGCATGCCGAGCGCAAGGGGTATTTCGACCGGCGCCAGCGCATCCTTCATGTCGCGCCCGAAGCCTGCATCCGCGCACATCTGGAGACGCGGCCGCAGCTCCGCTACACGGCCATCGACCGCTTCGACCCCGATGCCCCTCTGGCGATGGACCTGACACGGCTGGACTTCGCCGCCGGCCGGTTCGACCTGATCCTGTGCAGTCACGTCTTGGAGCATGTCGAGGACGACCGGCGTGCCATCGCCGAGATGGCACGGGTCCTGCGCCCCGGCGGGCGGGCGCTGGTCATGGTGCCGATGGACCGCCGGCTGGCGCAGACGCAGGAGGATGCGTCCGTGACCACCCCGGCCGGGCGGGCGGCCGCGTTCGGCCATCCCTATCATGTCCGCATCTGCGGCCGCGATTACGCCGACCGCATCGCGGCGGGCGGCTTCGCCGTCGCGACCGCGTCGAGCACGGCCCTCACCCCGCACCGGCGGCGCCGGTTGCGGATCAACCGGACCGTGCTGTTCGACTGTCTCCGCAAATAGAAACGGCCCCGTCCTGCGACGGGGCCGTGTATTCATGCCCGCGACCGGGTTCAGGCGGCCGCAGAGACCTTGAAGACGCGCTCCATGGTCTTGTTGAACTGCGTCTGGATCGGCTGGATCGCCTCGTTCGCGACCTTCACCGTCATCTCGTTGAGCTTCGTGCCTTCCGCGACGAGGGTGTCGAAGCTGGAGCGGGCATAACCGCTCTGGAGATCGACGACTTCCTTCAGCGTCTTCGCGGACATCATGCTCTTCGCCGCTTCGGCACTGGCTTCCGCCGAGGCCTGGGCGAACTTGAAGTATTCCTTGCCGATATCCTCGTAGCCCTTCACCAGGACGTTGCTCGCCTTCATGAAGGCGTCGAGGGTGGCCTGGTTGAGCGCGGTGAACTCGTCATATCCCTTCATCATGGCGGGGATCGCCTTTTCGAACTGCTGCATGGCTGGGATCGCCTTCTCAATCTTCTGCTGCTTGATTGCGGGGGAGGTCTGCTTCGGCGTCTTGGCCGCAACCGGCGCGGCCTTCGTTACCGGCGCCTTGGCGGGCGTGGGCGCCGGAATGGGAGCGGAAATCGGGGCCTTCGCCGCAACCGGCACGGCGGCTGCTGGGGCTGGGGCCGGCGTCGCCACTGCGGCAGGAGCCGGGGCGGGGGTCGGGGCCGGCTTCGCTACTGCGGCAGGAGCCGGGGCGGCCGTCGGCGCGGCGGGCTTGGCGGGTGCCGGGCTCGGCGCGGGCGCCGCCGGTTTCGCGACTGCAACAACAGGCTTCGCGGCAACCGGTGCGGGTTTCGCCGTGACCGTGGCAGGCTTTGCGGCAGCAATGGAAGCCTTTGCCGCCGCGGGCTGAGCCGCCGCCGGTTTCGCCGGCGCGGCCGGGACAGCCGGTGCCGTCGCCTTCACGGCGGCATCCTTCGCCGGCGCAGCTTTCGCTTCGGGCTTGGGAGTCGGCGTCTTGCTGTTCATCTGGTGCAGTCCTTTGCTGACTGCCGTGCCGGAACCGCCGGCACGGTGTATGCTGCATTGCAACATAAGCCGAATATGGTCGTGGGGCCCGCACCCGTCAAGCGGAAATTTGTGCGGTGCACAATTTTCCGCTGCGCCGCCGAATCGGGCCGTTTCCCGTCTCTGCCGAGTTTTCCATCCGGCCGGTGTCGATTTCGTAGACATCGCGGGGCCGTTTTATTACAGTAGCCTCTAACTACGGCACGATTCGTGCATATTGGGTGGCATTGGCAATCTCGCATGAAGTCGTACGGGGGCGGTTTCAAGTAATGGTCAGGGCAGGCATTCGGCGATTGGCAACGGTTACTGCCGTTGCAGCGATTTTCCTTGTGGCGAACAATGCAGCGGCGCTGGCGCGCGCGGCCTCGCTGGTGATGGACGCCGACAGCGGCAAGGTCATCGACGCGGTCAACCCCGATGTCCGGAACTATCCGGCGTCGCTGACCAAGATGATGACCCTGTATCTGCTGTTCGACGCACTGAAGTCCGGCCGCATGACCGAGAACCAGCGGCTGACCGCCTCTGCCCATGCCGTCGGCATGCCGCCTTCGAAGCTGGGCCTCAAGGCCGGCGACACCATCACCGTCCGCGAGGCGATGCTGGCGCTGATCACCAAGTCGGCGAACGACGCGGCGGTGGTGCTGGCCGAAGCGATGGGCGGGACCGAGGCGAATTTCGCGCGCCAGATGACCGAGCGCGCGCATCGCTTGGGCATGCGCCGCACCACGTTCCGCAACGCCTCGGGTCTGCCGAACAACGGGCAGATGTCGACCGCGCGCGACATGGCCACGCTGGCCCAGCACCTGATCAAGGACTTTCCGAAATACTACAAGAATTTCTCGACCGCCGAGTTCACCTATGACGGCCGCGTCTTCCGCAACCACAACGCGCTGCTTGAGAACTACCCCGGCGCGGACGGCCTGAAGACCGGCTACATCCGGGCATCGGGCTACAATCTCGTCTCCTCCGCCGAGCGCGACGGACGGCGCCTGATCGGCGTGGTCTTCGGCGGGCAGTCGCCGCGCAATCGCGACCGCCAGATGATCGCCCTGCTCGACCGTGGCTTTGCCACCCGGCCGGGCAAGGCTGCACCGCTGATCGCCGTTACCGAACCGGAGGAAGCGGTTGTGCCGGCCAGCGCGGTTGCCGCCGTGGCCGCCAGCGAGGGCGAAGCGGCGATGGCCGATGGCCGCTGGGCAATCCAGGTCGGCGCCTTCTCGCGCGCCGCGAACGCCAAGGACGCCGCCCATGCGGCGTCGGCGCGCCTGGGCGGTGCCGCGAAGGACACGTTGATTGCCGTCGTTCCGTCCACGAGCGCGAAGACGCGCCTGTACCGCGCCCGGCTGACCGGCATGAGCGAAGACGCCGCGAGGCAGGCCTGCCGCACGCTGAAAAGCAAGCGCGTCGATTGCCTGCCCATCGCCCCCGGCAGCGAACCGCTGGCCGAAGGCAGCAATTGACCGGCAGAGATTGCCTGTCTGACGGGCGAACCGCCTAGAACGCGGGCAGTTCGACCCCGCTGGCCGCAAGCTGTGCGGTCAGCATCGCCCGCAGTCTGTCGATCCCGGCCGCATCCCCCGCTTCGCACCGCGCGACCAGCACGGCCTGGGTATTCGATGCCCGCAGCAGCCACCATCCATCCGCCGTCCGGACCCGCGCGCCATCGACGTCGATGACATCGGCGCCTTCGGCTTTCAGGCGCGCCAGGACCTCGGCCACGATGGCGAACTTGCGCTCCTCCGGCACGGCAAAGCGCACCTCGGGCGTGTTGACCACGCTGGGCAGGGCATCGCGCAGTTCGGCAAGCGACCGGCCCGACCGCACCAGGATGTCCAGCAGGCGCACCGCGGCATACAGCGCGTCGTCGAACCCGTAATAGCGGTCGCCATAGAAGATGTGCCCGCTCATTTCGCCGGCCAGCGGCGCGTCCAGGTCCGCCATCCGCGACTTGATGATCGAATGGCCGGTCGGCGCCATGACGGGGTTGCCGCCGTTGCGTGCGATCTCGTCGAACAGCACCTGGCTCGCCTTCACATCGGCGATGATGGTGGCACCCGGACGGCGCTTCAGCAGGTCCGCCGACAGGATGGCCAGCAGCTGGTCGCCCCACAGGATGCGGCCCTGCCCGTCGACCACACCGATCCGGTCGCCGTCGCCGTCGAAGGCGATGCCCAGCGCGCAGCCCTGCCCGATCACCGCCTCCTGAAGCTGCTCCAGGTTCTCGGGCACGGTCGGGTCGGGGTGATGCGACGGAAAGGTCCCGTCGACCTCGGCATTCAGCAGCACATGCTCGCCGGGCAGGCGCGCGGCCAGCGCCGCCATGGCCGGACCCATCGCGCCGTTGCCGGCGTCCCAGGCCACCTTGAGGCCCGCCGTCTCGCGGTAATCCACCAGCAGCCGCGTGACATAGGTTCCCAGGATGTCGACATCGACGGCCTTGCCCTTGCCGGACACCCAGGCGCCCTTGCCGGCGCGCACGCCGAAATCCTTGATGGCCTTGCCCCAGAAGGGCTTGTTGCCGACCACCATCTTGAAGCCGTTATGGTCGGGCGGATTGTGCGAGCCCGTCACCATAAGGCCGCCATCCATGCCCAGCAGCCGGGCGGCGAAATAGACCGCCGGCGTCGGAACGAGGCCGAGCCGCAGCACCGCGATCCCGGCTTCGAGGAAGCCTGCCGTCACCTGCTCCGCCATCTCGGGCGAGCTCAGCCGGCCGTCATAGCCGACGCACACGGCCGTGCCGCCCGCATCGGACACCACGCTGCCCAGCGTGCGGCCCACCGCCCGCGCATCCGCCGGAAACAAGGTTTGCCCGACCACGCCGCGGATGTCGTACTCGCGCAGGATCGAGGGATGGAACTGATGCCCCGTGCCGGTCATCCGGCCCTCCGTCATGTCGTCTTGTTGGCCGGACCAGGGACCGGCCGCCCGATGCTGGAATAGGCGAAGCCGGCCGCCAGCATCGCGGCCGGTTCATAGACATTGCGCAGGTCGACCATTGCCGGGCGCGTGAGCAGCTGCTTCATGCGCTTCATGTCGAGCGAGCGGAATTCGTTCCATTCGGTCAGAATGACCACGACATCGGCGCCGTCCATCGCATCGT
>JBFWNZ010000286.1:0-5193 GCA_050250795.1 Alphaproteobacteria bacterium
GGAGCCGGCGACGCCGACATGCTGATTGCGGTCACCTACGCCGACGAAGTGAACATGGTCGCCTGCCAGGTGGCGCATTCCCTGTTCAACGTGCCGACGAAGATCGCGCGCATCCGCCAGCAGAGCTATCTCGATCCCATGTGGGCCGACCTGTTCAGCCGCGACCACATGCCCATCGATTTCATCATCTCGCCCGAGATCGAGGTCGCCCGCGCCATTGCCCGGCGCCTTGCGGTGCCGGGAACCTTCGACATGATTCCGCTCGCGGACGACCGGGTGCGGGTGGTCGGGGTGCGCTGCACGGAGAGTTGCCCCATCGTCAACACGCCGCTTCGCCAGCTGACGGAGCTGTTCCCCGATCTGCATGTCACGGTCGTGGGCATCACGCGCGGCGAGCGGTCCTATGTTCCGAAGGACACCGACCAGATGCTGCCCGGCGACGAGGTCTATTTCGTCGCGGATACCCAGCATGTCGGCCGGGCCCTGGCGGCATTCGGCCATGCCGAAAAGGAATCCCATCGCATCCTGATCATCGGCGGCGGGAATATCGGGCTCTATCTCGCGCTGGAGATCGAGCAGACGACGGAGATCGCCGCCCGGCTGATCGAACTCGACCGGAGCCGCGCCCGCCGGATCGCCGAACGGGTCTCCTCGACGGTGGTGACGCATGGCGATGCGCTCGATTCCGAAATCCTGGAAGAGGCGGGCATCGCGACCGCGGACACCGTGGTGGCCGTCACCAATGACGACGAGACCAATATCCTTGCCGCATTGCTGGCCAAACGCTACGGCGTGGCACGGACCATCGCGCTGGTGAACAAGACGACCTATACGCCGTTGATCACCACCCTGGGCATCGATGCGCTGGTGAACCCGCGAGCGATTACGGTGTCGACGATTCTGCAGCATGTGCGCCGCGGCCGGATCAGGTCGGTCCATGCGCTGCGCGACGGCTTTGCCGAGGTGATCGAGGCGGAAGCCTTGGAGACCTCGTTCATGGTGGGCCGGGAGGTTCGCGAACTCAAGCTGCCGGCCGGCGTCCTGATCGGGGCCGTCGTCCGCAATGGAACCGTGCTGCTGCCCAGCGCGTCGACCACCATCGAGGCGAAGGACCGGATCATCCTTCTGGTGGCGGCGGAATCGGTGAAGAAGGTCGAACGCCTGTTCTCCGTCAGTCTCGAATTCTTCTGATCCCCTGCTTTCGGATACCGACCCATGCCGCGTTTCGCCTATGTCAACGGCCGCTACCTGCCTCATCCCAAGGCTTGCGTGCATGTCGAGGATCGCGGCTATCAGTTCGGCGACGGCGTCTATGAGGTCGTGGCCATTCTCGATGGCTGTCCGATCGACGAAGCGCTGCATCTGGACCGGCTGGAGCGTTCGCTGCGCGAGTTGCGGATCGCGATGCCGATGACGCGCGCGGCGCTGACGATGGCGATGCGCGAACTCGTGCGCCGCAACGGCATCCGGAACGGGCTCGTCTACATGCAGGTCACGCGCGGCGTGGCCCCGCGCGATCACAAATTTCCGACGCAGTCCGATCCCAGCCTCGTGATGACCACGAAACGGATGTCGCATGAACGCCACCGCCATGCGGCGGCCGGGGTGAGCGTCATCACCATTCCCGATATCCGCTGGAAGCGCTGCGACATCAAGAGCGTGTCGCTGCTTCCGAACTGCCTGGGCAAGCAGCAGGCGGTGGAGGCCGGGGCCTATGAGGCGTGGCAGGTGGACGATGAGGGGCTGGTGACGGAAGGCACGTCCAGCAACGCGTGGATCGTCACCCAGGACGGACACCTGCTGACCCGTGCGACCGGAAACGAGATTCTCAGCGGCATCACGCGTGCCAGCATCCTGCGTCTCGCGGAAGAGGAGGGCCTGGCCATCGAGGAGCGGCCATTCTCGGTGGAAGAGGCGAAGGCGGCGCGCGAGGCGTTTCTGTCCAGTGCGACCTCCTTCGTCACGCCGGTGGTGCGGATCGACGGGGCGGTGCTGGGCGATGGCCGTCCCGGCCCGCTGACGCGGCGTCTGACCGAATGGTACTGGTCGTATTCGAGCGGGGGCCGGGCATGACGGGCGGACAGGCGGCGCT
This sequence comes from Alphaproteobacteria bacterium, assembly GCA_050250795.1. Lineage (GTDB taxonomy): Bacteria > Pseudomonadota > Alphaproteobacteria > UBA8366 > UBA8366 > JBFWNZ01. Next base: position 2,093 of record JBFWNZ010000286.1, read on the forward strand.
GCCCCGGCCACGGGCCATTGTCTTCGATTGGGACAACACGCTGGTCGATAGCTGGCAGACCATTCACGGTGCCCTTGTGACCACCTTCGAGGCGATGGGGCATGAACCCTGGACGCTGGAGGAGACGCGGGCCCGCGTTCGCACCTCGCTGCGGGACGGGTTTCCCGGCCTGTTCGCGGAACGCTGGGAGGAAGCGGCCAAGGTGTTCTACGCGGCCTACGAGGCCGTGCATCTCGAGCGGCTGACGCCACTGCCGGGGGCGGCAACATTGCTGGAGGCGCTGGCCGGCCGCGGCGACCTGCATCTGGCCGTCGTCAGCAACAAGCGCGGCAAGATCCTGCGGCTCGAAGCCGGCCATCTGCGCTGGGACCGGCATTTCCGGGCGCTGGTCGGCGCCGGGGACGCGGCGCGCGACAAACCGGCGCCGGACCCCCTGGCCCTCGCGCTTCTGGACGGTGCGGTCCCGGCCGGACCTGACGTGTGGTATGTCGGCGACGCGGATATCGACATGGAGTTCGCCTGCCGGACGGGATGCACGCCCGTGCTGCTGTCGCCGGCGCCGGTCGCCGAAGGACAGTTCGGCAGCTATGCGCCCGCCGCAACCTTCGGCGGATGCGAAGCGCTGGCAGCCTATATCGATCGACTGTAAGGTGTGACCACGACCCTATTGTTAACCCTTCCGGAACGGCCCATATATCGGGGCGAGGGGTTGCACGGGTTGCGGTGGTAAACCCCAAAGAAGAACAAGGGGATCACGGCCATGTCGTCAGACAAGAGCCAGAACTTGCAGGATGTATTCCTGAACAATGTCCGTAAGGCCAAGATGCCGGTCACGATCTTTCTCGTGAACGGCGTGAAGCTGCAGGGCATCATCACATGGTTCGACAATTTCTGCGTCTTGCTGCGCCGCGATGCGCATTCGCAGCTTGTCTACAAGCATGCGATTTCGACGGTAATGCCCGCACAGCCGGTGCAGCTGTTCGACCCCAAGTCTGAAAGTGGCGACGCCGAAGGCTGAGTCCGGCGGCGACATGTCGCAGGGCGCGATTCGCGAAGAGCGGGTTGTCGTCCTGCGGCCGGAGAGGGGGCGTGCGGGCTCCGCCGGAGCACCTGCACGCGACGACGTCGCGCGCCTGAACGAAGCCATCGGTCTGGCAGAAGCCATCGGGCTTGCCGTCCTGCATGCGGAAAGCGTGCGGGTGGGGCGCGTGCGTCCCTCGACATATCTGGGCAGCGGAACGGTCGAACGGATCGCCGACCTGATCGAGGCGCATGAGGCCGACCTGGTCGTGTTCGACGGTGCGCTCAGCCCGGTTCAGCAACGCAACCTGGAGCGGGCCTGGCGCTGCAAGGTGATCGACCGTACGGGGCTGATCCTCGAGATTTTCGGTGCCCGCGCGCGGACCCATGAGGGCCGGTTGCAGGTCGAGCTGGCGGCGCTGAGTTTCCAGCGATCCCGGCTGGTCCGAAGCTGGACGCATCTGGAGCGGCAGCGCGGCGGCTTCGGCTTCCTGGGCGGTCCCGGCGAAAGCCAGATCGAGATGGACCGGCGCCTGATCGACGAACGGCTGGTGAAGCTGCGGCAGGAACTGTCGGACGTGCAGCGGACGCGGGCGCTGCACCGCCGCGCCCGCCAGCGCATCCCGGCGCCCATCGTGACCCTGGTGGGCTATACCAATGCCGGAAAATCGACGCTGTTCAACCGACTGACCGACGCGTCCGTCTTTGCCGAAAATCAGCTGTTTGCGACCCTGGACCCCACCATGCGCCGGGTCCGGATGCCGTCGGGGCGCGAAGTGATCCTGTCGGATACGGTCGGGTTCATCTCGGAGCTACCCACGGAGCTGATCGCAGCCTTCCGCGCGACCCTGGAGGAAGTTTCCGAGGCGGATGTCGTGATCCATGTGCGCGACATCGCGAATCCGGAGACCGAGGCCCAGGCGGAGGATGTCGAGGCCGTCCTGTCGGCCATCGGATTGCGCGAGGATGCGGTCCGTCTCGAAGCCTGGAACAAGATCGACCTCCTGGCGTCGATGGACCGGGAGGAATGGGATGAAAGGGCGTTGCGGCGGCCCGACGCGATTGCGATCTCGGCTGCGACGGGCGAAGGGTGCCAGGAACTTCTGGCGGCCATCGAGCGGTCGCTCGACCGCACGCGGCAGATCCGTCATTTCGATGTGGCGCTCGCGAACGGTGCGGCCATTGCCTGGCTCTATGCGCATGGCCGCGTCGTCACCCGCCGGGACGACGAGGTTTTGGCGCGGCTGGATGTCGCCATCGATCCGGCCGACGCGGCCCGATTCCTCCAGAGATTCCCGCAATCGACTTTGTAGTCCGTTCCGGTTGACTTGGATGAGACCGCTCCTTATATGCGGTCAGCACTCTCCATGTGAGAGTGCTAACAGTATGGCGCGGCGCGGCGCTGCCGGTCCTTCTGGCGCCATCGGGGACATTCAAGGAACAGGAGCCGATCATGGCTGCAAAGGATGTGAAGTTTGGCGGCGAGGCCCGCCAGCGGATGCTGCGCGGCGTGGACACGCTGGCGAACGCGGTGAAGGTGACGCTGGGTCCGAAGGGCCGCAACGTCGTGATCGACAAGTCGTTCGGCGCGCCGCGCATCTCCAAGGACGGCGTGACCGTCGCCAAGGAGATCGAGCTTGCCGACAAGTTCGAGAACATGGGCGCGCAGATGGTGCGCGAGGTCGCCAGCAAGGCCAATGATGTGGCCGGCGACGGCACCACGACCGCGACGATCCTGGCCCAGGCGATCGTTCGCGAGGGTGCGAAGGCGGTGGCCGCCGGCATGAACCCGATGGATCTGAAGCGCGGTGTCGATCTGGCGGTCGAGGCGGTGGTGAAGGACCTCACCAAGCGTTCCAAGCAGATCAAGACCAGCGCCGAGGTGGCGCAGGTCGGCACGATCTCGGCCAATGGCGACCGCGACGTCGGCGAGATGATCGCCAAGGCGATGGAGAAGGTCGGCAATGAGGGCGTGATCACGGTGGAGGAGGCGAAGGGCCTCGACACCGAGCTGGACGTGGTCGAGGGCATGCAGTTCGACCGCGGCTATCTCAGCCCCTACTTCATCACCAACGCCGAGA
>JBFWNZ010000287.1:0-5172 GCA_050250795.1 Alphaproteobacteria bacterium
TGCCGTAAAATCTCCCGGCTACAAGCCCTGGTTCAATGGACCTTGCCCCTGCCACATTTGCACTCTACGCGGCCGGTGCGGCCGCGATGGCTGCGTCGTTCGCGACGCTGAGAACCCGGTTGCAGCTGTCGCGCGCGAAGCACCCGTCGCTGACCGGCCATTCGCGGATGGCGCGGCGCGTCGCATCGCTGATCCCGTCCTATTCCTATGGCGAGGAGCGGTTCTTCCGCTGCGACGGCGCCCCCGACGAGATCGCCGCCCTGCGCCGCGCGGGCTTCATGCGGCTCGCCGCGCTTTATCGCGAGCGCTTCGCCCGGACCGCGGCCTGCACCGAGGAGGCAGCGGAGCGGATCTCCGACGTCCAGTTCACCGGCGCCTACCGGGTGCCGTTCCAGTTCAGCCCGCTGGTGCGCTGGCATCTCAAGGCCGGCTCGTTCGTGCAGTCCTCGTCGGGCGTGCTGCTGACCGATCTCGACGGCAACCGGTTCTACGATCTGACCGGGTCCTACGGCGTCAATGTCTTCGGCTACGACTTCTATAAGGAGTGCCTGGAGCGCGGCCAGGACCGGGTCGGCGATCTGGGTCCGGTGCTTGGCAGCTATCATCCGGTCGTCGCCGAGAATGCGGCGCGGCTGGCGGAAATTTCGGGCCTGGACGAGGTGTCGTTCCACATGTCCGGCACCGAGGCGGTGATGCAGGCAGTGCGGCTCGCCCGCTATCATACCGGCCGCAGTCACCTTGTCCGGTTCTGCGGCGCCTATCACGGCTGGTGGGGCGACGTGCAGCCCGGCATCGGCAACCCGGTCCGGGCGCGCGAGACCTACACGCTGAAGGACATGTCGGAGGATACGCTGCGGGTGCTGCGCACGCGCCGCGACATCGCCTGCGTGCTGGTCAACCCGCTGCAGGCTCTGCACCCGAATTCCGGCGCGCCCGCCGACAGTTCGCTGGTCGACAGTTCGCGGCGCGCGCATTTCGACAAGGCGGCCTATTCGGACTGGCTGCGGCGGCTGCGCGAGGTCTGCACGGCGCGCGGCATCGTTCTGATCTTCGACGAGGTCTTCGTCGGCTTCCGCCTCGCGCATGGCGGCGCCCAGGAGTATTTCGGCGTGCGGGCCGATATGGTGACCTACGGCAAGACGCTGGGCGGCGGCCTGCCGATCGGCGCGGTCTGCGGGCGGCGGGATCTGATGAAGCGGTTTCGCGACGACCGGCCGGCGGATATCTGCTTTGCCCGCGGCACCTTCAACTCGCACCCCTATGTCATGGCGGCGATGGGGGAGTTCCTGCGTTTCATCGACCGGGACGGCACGCGCGCGCTCTATCGCGGTCTCGACGAGGTCTGGAACCGCCGGGCCGCGCATCTCAACCGGCTGCTGCGCGAGCAGGCGCTGCCGGTGCAGGTCGCCAACCTGTCGTCGATCTGGACGGTGATCTATACGCAGCCGTCGCGCTACAACTGGATGCTGCAATACTACCTGCGGGCCGAAGGGCTGGCGCTGAGCTGGGTCGGCACCGGCCGGCTGATCTTCAGCCTGAACTACACGGACGCCGACTTCGAGGCGGTCGCGGAATGCTTCGTGCGGGCCGCCAAGGCCATGCAGCGGGACGGATGGTGGTGGACGGCGCCCGGCACGACCGACAAGTCGATCAAGCGGCGCATCCTGAAGGAGATCGTTGCCCACCGGTTCGGTTACGCGGGCCGCGTGGGGACGCAGTCCTGAGGCTGCGTCCCGCTATGCGCCAGGATCAGGAATAGCTCTCGGACGGCGCGTCGGCCTCTTCCTCCGGCACGGCGAACCGCTCGCCGCGGAGCAGGTGCAGCGGCGCCTTGTGGTAGAGCTTGATGTCGTGAAACGGGTCGGTGAGGATTTTCGTCGCCCAGACGAGGCCGGTCTGCACATCCTGCAGGAAGAACAGGTGCACGGTGCGGAACAGCAGGCCGCCCAGGCCGACGACCAGCCATATCTCCGCCATGTGGCGCACGTATTCCCCGGCATTGGCGTGCGGCTGGAAGATGCCGAACAGGGTCGGATCGAAGTAGAGCGACAGCGGCGACAGCGCCCAGATCGACAGCAGCACGACCTTGCGTCTGAGATTGTAGCCGACCTTGATCTCTTCCTTGTATTCGTGGCTGGCGTTGTTCACCACGTCGAAGTCTTTCGGCTCGAAGAAGAAGTGGCCGATCTGCCGGCTCGTCATCGCCACCAGCCAGCCGATCAGCGCGGCCGCCACCGGGTCCCAGAAGATGAGCGCATAGGCGCACAGGAAGCTCACCGCGCTGACCAGGTGCAGCGCCTGATTGACGCGGCTGTGGTGATAGTAGCGATGGTCGTCCCACCGCTGCGTCCGCAGGGCCCCCAGAAATCCAGCCATCGATCTCAATCCTTGTTCCGGTTGGAGCGTTGAAACGCGCGAATGCGGCGACGCGACAGACAGCCACGGGGCAGCATCGCGCGATGCACGATCGTGTGTGCCGAGAGGATCACCCCACGGCTTGCGCCTCGCGGCCCGCCTCACTTGTGCCGGCGTCGGCCATCTTGGCGAACCGAATGAGCGAAAAATGCCCGAAGGGCGGCATCGCCCGGCGCTCGATCAGGCGCATGTTGCCGTGCCCGGCCGCCCAGCGGGTATAGCGCTCCCAGGGGAATTCCGTCCGCCAGCCGAGCCGCGCCGTTACCGGCGCGAACCATTGCTCCAGCGTCCGCCGCAGCCCCGCTTCCGCGCCGACGCGGCTGACCAGCACGATTTCGCCGCCGGGTTTCAGGACGCGGACGAACTCGTCCAGGGTCGCCTCCGGCCGCGGGACGGTGGTGACCACGTATTGGGCGACGACCACATCGAACGAGTCGTCCGGGAATGTCAGGTCCTCTCCGTCCATCACGGCCAGCCCCTCGACGTTGCGCAGGCCGAGGCGGGCGATGCGCTCGCGCGCCTTGCGCAGCATCGGCTCGGAGATGTCGATGCCGAACAGCCGGCTGTGGCGGCCGTATTTGGGCAGTGAGATTCCGGTGCCGACGCCGACCTCGAGAATCCGGCCGCCGACGCATTCGGCCGCGGCGATGGCGGCGCGCCGGCCCTGCTCGAACACGGCGCCGAAGACCAGATCGTAGACCGGGGCCCAGCGCGCATAGGCGCGCACGATGGTGCCCTTGTCGAGTTCGGGCCCCTCGATCTTCGCCTCGCCCTTGATGTCGGCAGCCAGCATCCCTTGCTCTCCTTCAGATCGACCGCCCATGCGCAGGGCTTCGAGGGTTATTCCGGTGCGCAACTTGCCGAATCGCATGCGACAACAATTGCAATTCCGTGTCTCATTTATGTGACGGAAAATCTGCGATCCGATGACGCTCCCGAATGGGCCTAGCAACCTGGCCCATGCGCCCGTTTATCGATCGGCGAGTTGCGGCCGCGAGGGCGCGGTGGACCGGTGAATCGCGGTCCGGACGGGAGTTAGGGCGTCTAGGTAAATCTGCCCGACAGGACTCGATACCGGCATGTTTTCACGCGGAGAAAGCGTCACTCGCATGTCGTTTCCGCGACCGATTTGCAAAGGAAAGACGTTCTTTGCGCCCGGCTCGGACAGGGTCGAACGCCTAATTCCGTTCGATGGGAAGAGAAGCGAAACCGGTCGATGCAGGGAACGCGGGCGTTCCGGACGCACGCGCCGGAATGTCTGTTAGCCGCATCGTGGACTCACAATTTGGCCGGCTATGGGACTCTACTAGCCGCTTATCGGCGAGTGCGCCAAGCCGTCCAATCGACGGCTTGGGTGCTAAGGCATTCGAGAGAGGCCGCTCCATCGCGATCCATGAAGATCACCAAGTTCTGTGAATTGTGCCGAGCGTTTGGAACGAGGAGGCCGTCGAACTCCATGAAATGGGCCGCGGCTGCCAGGGCTTGTGTCGCTGTGTAATCGAACGACTCGTAGCGGCTTACCTCGATGCCGAAGGCGGCTAGGCTTGCAACTTCAACAAATTGCAGAGTGCGAGTGGTCTGGACGTCGATCTCATGTATCTCGTGCTGTAGCCGGCTCGGCCAAACCGGCTCCAATGTTAACCTAAACCCGATCTCGGCGAGCGCGCCATCCCTCTCCATACTAGTGTAGAGGACTTCGACTGTTCCGCCTGGGCTCCATCGGCCGTTAGCGGCCGAACCCCGAATCGGATCGCGCCCCGCGCGGGTGATGCGCCACGCCACGGCATTTAAGACAACGGGGTTCATTTTCTCCAGGGCGTCTAGAATCGCCCGATCATGGACGCGCCCGGAACTTCCCATGACTAGGTATAGGCCCCTTCGTTGAGGCTTTCGATGACAGCAAGAACCTCGTCGGCGCGACCTTCATGAAGCAGATCAATGGCACGTTTGCTGCCCAACAGACGGTGCTTGGAATAGAGCCAGACGCGTGTTTCTTCCGGATCGTAAAGCTCAGCTAGCCGGTCAACCACATACCGAAGGTCGGAGATAAGAAGCTGGGTCTTGGGATGGGGGAAGGACGCGCCTGAGGTCCAGCGGGACACCGTCGCCGGCGATACGGCGGCGATGTTGGCTACGTCCGTTCCTTTCAGCCCGCCGCGTTCCTTTAGGTCGTTAATGATCGTTGCTACTGCGCTCGCCATCACTACCGTCCCAGAACTGCACTGACGGCCTTCGCGCCACCCCGGAAGCTCACGGCGCGTGACCGTGTGTCGGAGCTGCCCGTTGCATGCAAATCTGCTAGGGCATCGCGAAGGCGAACTAGCCGCACTTTTGTCTTATTTAATGCGTCCATAACCTTCTCGTCGGCGATCTTCAGCCGAGCTGCGTGGCGGGCTGAACGAATCGCGGGATCAAGGTGACGAAGCAGGAAGTGTTCCGCTCGCCGAGCCTCGGGAATGCTCGATAGGTCGTCCAATTGTTGGTGACGCTGCGTGAGGAAGTGCGCGTGGCTGCTCTCGATCATGTCTTCGCTGCCGTGAGGGCAGCAGTTCGTATCGTTGCAGCCGAAACGCGACCTTCCACCCTTCACACCAAAGATCGCTTGGAGTTGGTCTATTTTGAAGTAGCGATCCAACTCATGCACATATGCTCGCGCACTGGCACCGCCGCCGCCTGACGGCGGCTTCCGCCAATCCGCAGCCTTGAAAGTCTCCTTCTGCCCGACACCATGACTAATCCCACCCACGGCGCCAAACG
>JBFWNZ010000288.1:0-5130 GCA_050250795.1 Alphaproteobacteria bacterium
CAGCGGCGCGGGCCCCGGATCGGCGGACAGCGCGGCGATGGCCTCCTGCGGCGCCGCGCCCGCGCGCAGCCTGTCCAGCAGTTCCGCCTGCCGCGACAGCGGCACGAAGGCGTCGCCGATTCCGGCCTGCAGGCAGTCGGCGGCCCGCAGCCGCGCGCCCGTCATGGCCAGGAACATGCCGATGCCGCCCGGCAGCCGCGGCAGGAAATAGGCGCCGCCGACATCGGGGAACATGCCGATGCCCGTTTCCGGCATGGCAAACACGGTCGCCTCGCAGACGATCCTGAACCCGCCATGCACCGACACGCCGACGCCGCCGCCCATCACGATCCCGTCCATCAGCGCGATATAGGGCTTTGGAAAGGTAAAGATGCGGCGGTCGAGCCGGTATTCTTCGCGAAAGAAGTCGGCGGCCAGGGAGTCGCCCCGAGCCCGGCTGTCGTGCAGCGCCCGGATGTCGCCGCCGGCGCAGAACCCCTTCTCCCCGGCCCCGCGCACCGCGACGGCCCGGATGTCCGGGTCCGCGGCATATCCAGCCAGCAACGGATCGAGCGCCCGCACCATCCCCAGGGTCAGCGCGTTCAGCGCAGCCGGCCGGTTGAGCGTCACCAGCGCAAGGCCGTCGGCGACCTCATGCAGGATCTCCGGTGCGTCCGTCATGCCTCAAGCAGCCGTCGCGCCACGATCACGCGCATGATCTCGTTGGTCCCTTCCAGAATCTGATGCACCCGGCTGTCGCGCACGAAGCGTTCGACCGGAAACTCGCGCAGGTATCCGTAGCCGCCATGCAGTTGCAGCGCGTCGTTGCAGATGCGAAAGCCGGCATCGGTCGCGAAGCGCTTGGCCATCGCGCACAACATCGTGGCGTCGGGATCGCCGGCATCGAGCCGTGTCGCCGCCCGCCATACCATGAGCCGCGCCGCCTCCAACTCGGTCGCCATGTCCGCCAGCTTGAACTGCAGCGCCTGGAATTCGGCCAGGGCGCGCCCGAACTGGCGGCGCTCGCGCATGTAGCGCCGCGCTGCATCCAGGCACACCCGCGCCGCGCCCAGCGAGCAGGCGGCGATATTGATGCGCCCGCCGTCCAGCCCGCGCATGGCGATACGGAACCCGTCGCCCTCGGCACCGATCCGGTTGGCCACCGGCACGCGGCAATTCTCGAAGATCACGGCGCCGGTCGGCTGGCTGTTCCAGCCCATCTTGCGCTCGCGCTTGCCGAAGGACAGGCCGGGCGTTCCCTTCTCGACGGCAAGGCAGGAGATGCCGCCCGGTCCATCGCCGCCGGTGCGGACCATGGCGACGTAGAGATCGCTGGCGCCGCTGCCCGAGATGAACGCCTTGGTCCCGTTGACGACGTAGTGATCGCCGTCGCGGTCGGCCCGGGTCCGCAGCGCCGCCGCGTCCGAGCCGGCCCCCGGTTCGGTGAGGCAATAGCTGGCCAGCCGCTCCATCGTCATCAGCGACGGCAGCAGGCGCGCCCGCAGCGCGTCATCGCCGAAACGGTCGATCATCCAGGATGCCATGTTGTGGATGGACAGGAAGGCCGCGGTCGAGGTGCAGCCGGCCGACAATTCTTCGAACAACAGGGCCGCATCCAGCCGCGTCAGGTCCGAGCCACCATGTTCCGCGCCGACATAGATGCCGGCCATGCCGAGCGCCGCCGCCTTGCGCAGCGTCTCCACCGGGAACACCGATTCCTCGTCCCAGCGCGCGGCGTGCGGCGCCAGTTCCGATGCCGCGAAATCCCGGGCCATGTCGCGAAACGCCTGCTGCTCGTCCGTCAGATCGAAATCCATCCGCCGCTCCGCTGCCAATCGTCCGCGATGATAGGACGCACCGGCCCCGGCGCAACCGTGTTGCCGCTTTCGCCCGGCGCGGCGCGCCCCTAAGCTGGCCGGCGAACCTTGCGGAACCGCCTGTGGACGAAGCCTCTTTCCCGACCGAAGTGCTTATCCTGCTGATCGCGGGCGTGGCCATCGTCGCGCTGGTGCAGCGAATGCGCATCAGCCCGGTACTCGGCTATCTGATCGCCGGGATCGTGATCGGGCCGCATGCATTCGGCCTTGTGTCGCTCGATTCGCTGGTCGAGAAGCTGGCGCATTTCGGCGTCGTCTTTCTGCTGTTCACGGTCGGCCTGGAACTGCCGGTGCGCCGGCTGATGCTGATGTGGCGGTTCACGCTGGCGCTGGGACCGTTGCAGGTCCTGATCTGCAGCGCGGCCATCGCCGCCGCCGGCATGGCGTTCGGCCTCGCCCCCGAAGAAGCCATCGTCGTCGGCGGCGCGCTGTCGCTGTCCTCGACGGCGGTCGTCCTGCGCGTGCTCAGCGACCGGAATGAGCTGGCCGCGCGGCACGGCCGAGCTGCCCTGGGGGTATTGCTGGCGCAGGACCTTGCGGTCGTCCCGCTGCTGGTCCTGATCCCGCTGCTGGGCGGAGACGGCGCGTCCCTGCTGCGCGCGCTCGGCATCGCCTTCCTTCAAGCCGTGGCCGCGGTGGCGGCGATCTACGCGCTCGGCCGCTTCGTGCTGCGCCCGGCGTTGCGCCAACTGGCATTCATGCGCAATGCCGAGCTGTTCGTCGCCGCCGCCCTGCTCATCGTGCTGGGCACGGCCGCGCTGACCGACGCCGCCGGGCTGTCGATGGAACTGGGCGCCTTCCTGGCCGGCATGCTGCTCGCAGACAGCGAGTACCGCCATCAGGTGGAAGCGGATATCGCCCCCTTTCGCGCGATCCTGCTGGGCCTGTTCTTCGTGACCGTCGGCATGCAGCTCGACCTTGCCCTGCTGCGCGAGGCCGCACCGGCCATCCTGGCGCTGATCGCCATCGTCGCCATCCTCAAGGCCGCCGTCGTGCTCGGCCTCGGCCGCCTGTTCGGCCTCACCTGGATGGACGCCGGGCGGACCGGCATCCTTCTCGGGCCGGGCGGCGAGTTCGCCTTCGTCCTTCTCGGCGTGGCGACAAGCGCCGGGCTGCTCGCCTGGCCGACCGCTCAGCCCCTCATGGTCGCGGTGGCGCTGGGCATGCTGGCGATCCCACCCCTGGCCGCCCTTGCCGGCCTGCTGGCGGGCCGGACCGCCCCCCGCGCGACCGAACTCGCCCCGCTGCGCGAAGCCAGCGAGGAGATCGAGAATCACTTCGTCATCGCAGGTTTCGGACGCGTCGGCCGTACCGTCGCCCGGATTCTCTCGACGCACGATATTCCCTGGTTCGCGGTCGACCGCGACGCCGAGCGTGTGGACGGCGCCCGCAAGGCGGGGCTGCCGGTCTTCTTCGGCGATGCCGGGCGTCGCGAGGTCCTGATCGCGGCCGGGATCGAGCGGGCCAAGGCGGCCGTCCTCACCCTCGACAATCCGGACCGCGCGCATGCCGCCGTATCGTTGCTGCGCACCTGCGCCCCGCAACTGCGCATCATGGTGCGCGCCCACGACCATGCGCATGGCGACCGTCTGGGCGAGGCCGGCGCCCATACCGTGATCCTCGAAACCACGGAATCCAGCCTCCAGCTCGCAGCGGCAGGCCTTCGCGAAAACGGCGTCCCCGCCGAGGATGTGGACCGGGTCATCGACCGGTTCCGCCACGATTCCTATTCCGAGCTGCGGGACATACCGGTGCCGCGCGCGCATTGACCGCTTCGTTAACCGAGAATCCGGGACAAGCCGTTACGATTCGTCTATGATCCCGCACCTCTGGCGCCGGAGACGCGGTTTGGCTCCCCGGAATAAGGAACGGACAACGTCCCCGGCCGGTGCTTTTGGAGAGTTAGGGAGGAATACATGACGAATTCGAACAGCCGCATCCGTTCGGCTGGGTTTGCCGCCGCCGTCGGCGGTGCAGCCCTGCTGGCGGCGACGACGGCCCAGGCGGTCGACGTCAACTACAGCATGATGACGGCCCCGGACAGCATCCAGGGCCGCATCGGTGAAATGTGGGCAGCATACGCGGATGTGGCGTCCGGCGGCGACGTTAACATCAAGGTCTTCCCGAACGGCCAGCTCGGTAAAGAACGGGCGCAGTTGGAAGGCCTCGTGGTCGGCACGCACCAGACCTTCACGCATATCTCGGCCATTACCGGAAAGTTCCCGGAAGTGCGCTTCTGGGATCTGCCGTTCCTGTTCACCAGCATACAGCAGGTCAGCCGCGTTGTAGGCAGCCCGATGCGCGCGGAACTCGAGCAGGCGCTTGACTGCCAGGGCATGGTCTATCTGGCGACGGTCGGCTACGGCTACCGCCAGTTCACCATCCGCAACAAGGCATACAACTCGCCGGCGGATCTGGTCGGCCAGAAGCACCGTATCCCGGGCGGCAAGTCCAAGCAGATGCTGTTCGAGGCCCTGGGTGCCAACGTCTCGACCGTGGCCTTCGTCGAGCTCTATCAGGGTCTCGGCTCCGGCGTCGTGGACAGCCAGGACAATCCACTCGGCATCATCTACACCTCGAAGTTCCACGAGGTGACGAACTACCTCTCGGTGCTGAACTACAACTACAACCCGAACCTGCTCATCGGCAGCAAGGTGTGGTTCGAGAAGCTGACGCCCGAGCAGCAGAAGGTTCTCAAGGACGCGGCCATTAAGCTCGAAGGCTGGTCGATCATGGCGGCCGACAAGGACGATGCCGAGTATCTGGTGAAGATCCAGCAGGACAAGCCTGCGATGAAGGTCAACTATCTGGACGAGAAGACCCTGCCGCAGTGGCGCGAGAAGGCGAAGCCAGTCTACGAAGCCTTCCGCGAGGAAAACGGCAAGGCGTGGTCCGACGCCGTCTTCAAGCTGATCGACGGCGGCCATTGGGACAAGCCGGGCAAGGCGAGCCTCGCCAGTTGCAAGTAGCCTAACGACCTCATCCCTCGGGATGGCAGCGGCCCGGCCTTGTGCCGGGCCGCTTTGCGTTTCGGTCCTCGCGATCTGGGATGGTTAACAGTCCCGCGCGCAGCGAATGCCGGACATGCACCCAGCGCGGGGGGCAGAGGTCATCCCGCCTCGACAGCCGCCGCCCATGGATAGAGACTTGGGCTTTCGTGGGCCCGTTCGGGCGCCACCTTTTCCACTCGCATAGGGGCGGAAGGCACTCTCAAGCCTTTCCCCGGGGAGAAACGTCATGCAGAAAGACAGCCGAATCAGCCTTCGGCCGGTTG
>JBFWNZ010000289.1:0-5127 GCA_050250795.1 Alphaproteobacteria bacterium
GCCGTTCGGCGGCATGACGCTGGCGCAGATGGGCGCCGACGTGATCCGGATCGATCCCATCGGCGGCGGCCTGGACATCAACCGCTGGCCGGTCACCCGCGATGGGGCGAGCCTTTACTGGGCAGGCCTCAACAAGGGCAAGCGGTCCGTCACCATCGACCTTCGCTCGGCCGAGGGCCGCGAGCTGGCTCAGGCCCTTGCGACCGCACCGGGCCCGCAGGCCGGCATCCTGCTGACCAATCTGCCGACGCGTGGCTGGCTCGATCCGGCCGCACTGCGCGCCCGGCGGGCCGATCTGATCATGACCAGCGTCATCGGCAACCGCGACGGCACCGCAGCGCTCGACTACACGGTCAACGTCGCGGTCGGGTTTCCGATGGTGACGGGACCGGTGGAGCATTCGGGACCGGTCAATCATGTGATGCCGGTATGGGACCTCGTCGCCGGCTATGCGCTGGTCAGCGGCATCCTGGCCGCAGAGCGCAAGCGCCGCCTGACGGGGGAGGGCGAGTTCATGCAGCTTGCGCTGTCCGACACCGGTTTCGCGGCGCTCAGCCATCTGGGCCTGATGGCCGAGGTCCAGATCAACGGCGATGAGCGGCCGCGCAACGGTAATCATGTCTACGGCACGTTCGGCCACGACTTCCGGACCGCCGATGGCCGGTATGTGATGGTCACGGCCTTTACCCAGCGCCACTGGACCGCGCTGGTCGAGGCCACCGGCACCCAGCGCGAGATGGAGGCGATCGAGCAGCTTTACGACGTGAAGCTGATCCGGGAGGAAGCGCGCTGGACGCATCGCGAGGCGATTGTCGCCTTCATGCGTCCCTGGTTCCAGAAACGCACCATGGCGGAGGTGCGCGCCGGGCTCGATGCGGCCGGCGCCTGCTGGGGGCCGTATCAGACCTTTGCCCAGGCAGTGCGCGAGGATCCGCGCGCTTCGACCGCCAATCCGTTGTTCAACGAGATCGATCAGCCCGGCATCGGCCGCCATCTCGCAGCCGGCGCCATGCTGGATTTCGAAGGTGCGCCGCGTATGCCGGTGACGCCGGCACCGCTGCTCGGACAAGACACGGATGCCGTGCTTGCGGATGTGCTGGGCCTGGATTCGGGCTCTATCGGCCGGTTGCACGATACGGGCGTGGTCGCGGGGCCGAAGCCCCGCTGACCTGCCGTCAGTGCTTGTGCATGGGCATGTCGTGTTTTTCGCCGCTGTCCGTTTCGGCCTGGATGGCGAACTCGACCGCGACGTCGCCGGCGCGCTCGAAGGTCAGTGTCGCAGGCACCTTCGTGCCTTCCTTCAAAGGCGCCTTCAGTCCGATCAGCATCAGATGAAGCCCGCCCGGTGCTAGCGTGACGCTCTTGCCGGCATGGAGTTCGATCGACGGAACCTGGCGCATCTTCATCACGCCGTCCGTCATCGTCATGCTGTGCAGTTCGACCTTTTCGGCCGCGGGGGATGAGGCGGCCACAAGGCGGTCGTCGGTCTTGCCGTCATTCTTGAGCGAGAAATAGCCGGCACCGACGGTCGCCGTTGGCGCCGTCGGCCGGGCCCAGGGATGGCCGATCTCGATCTCTGCCACCTTGTATTCATGCGCGAGCGCCAGCGTGGCCATGCCGGCAATGGTCAGGGCGGCAAGCGATGCCAGAAGGCGTTTGGGCATTGTCTCCTCCAGTCGGGGAATTAGGGCGCGGAGTTTGAACATTCCGGGCGCTGGAACCTAGGGGTCCGCGCGCAGATGCCGCAGGCGTCAATCGGCCAACAGGTCGATCAGCGCGGATATCCGTTCGAGCCGTTCGAAGCGGTCGACGGTCTCCTCGATCGCATCGGCCCTGTCCTTCGGAAAGACGAGGCCCGCATTCTCATGGAACTTGCGACGGACGTCGTCGGCGGTCATGGGGTTGGCGGGGCTGCCCCAGTTGTCGTCCACGATCCGCTCCAGCATCCGCCCATCCGTCGTCTCGACGCGGACCCAGCCCTTGAACCGGTCGGTGCCGGGAGCGGTCGGGTCGGGGATGCAGGTGATACGGGCGGCGAGGGCCAAGGTCTCGGTGTCGGCGATGGCCGGTTCGGTGAACGCCTCCACGCCCAGGCGCCCGGCCATCAGCGCCGCGGCGATGCAGTAGTAAAAGCTGAACTTGGCGTGATAGTCGCTCTCCGGGCGCAGCTTCACGGCACGCGGCTCGCACATGATCGGCAGCATCCACGGCGCGGTCGGGCATTCGATCCGTGCGACCTGTTCGGCGCGCAGGCCCTCGCGATGCAGGGCGATCACCGCGTCCAGGAAGGGGTGCACGACATGCCCGCAGGGGTAGGGTTTGAACGAGGTCTGGACCGACGACCATCGTTCGCCCAGCCCGGCGGTGATACTGGCAAAGTCATGTCCATCGCCGCCGATATGGCTGGCCACCAGCCCCTTCGGACCGTCGATCACGCCAGCCGGGCCGGTGAACCCCGCGGCGCCGAGATAGGCGGCGGCGATGCCGCCATGCGCCGCCCAGCCAGGGTGCATGCGTTTGCTCCATGTGCCGTCGATGAAGCACTCCATCAGCCCGGACGCAAAGCTGCCGGCGCTGCCGACGGCGTGGCGCATCGGTTCTGCCGCGAGTCCGAGCAGGCGTCCGGCCGTGAACGCGGCACCCAGCGTGCCGCAGACGCCGGTGGGGTGATATCCCCGCTTGTGCATGATGCCGTCGCGGTTCGCGACAGAACCGATGCGGCAGGTCATCTCGGCCCCTGCGGCGGCGGCGGCGAGGGCGGTGGCGCCGTCCGCCCCCACGGCTTCGCCCAGGGTCAGGGCCGTCGTCACGATGGGGGCGCTGACATGCACGACGGATTCATTGTGCGTGTCGTCATAGTCGTGGGTATGCGACTGGGTGCCGTTGGCCAGGGCGGCGGAGGCCGCGCTGCTGCGGTCGCCGAAGCCCCAGATGCGGCTCTCCGTGCCGCCGCCGAGCCGGAGCGCGGCCTCGCGGGCTGCGCGTGCGGCCTCCGTGTCCCGCGCCGCCAGGCTAACGCCGATGATGTCGAGGATGCGCAGTTTCGCGTCATCGCGGACGGCGGCGGGCACGTCTTCCAGGCGCAGCGCACTGGCCCATGCGGCGGCTTCGGTGCTTGGCGTTCGTGCGGCAGACATCCGGCATCGTCCTCCTCGACATTGGTATGCGGTGCATCGCTACCAATTTGTTAATAATCCGAAGCGATAGTGATAGCATCCTCTGAGGGGAGGACGAATCGGCGATCTTTGCCGCGCCGGCGAAGCGCGGGCCGCCGAATGCGGGACGGAGGAGCGACGTGACGGTTCATTCGCGCGAGACGGGCCGCGGTGCGGCTCGTGCGGAGCCGCGGCTGGATGCGATGCGCAGCGAGCGGGACCGCTTCGTCGCTCTTGCCTTTTCCTGGGCGGATTTGCTGATCGAACTCGACAAGCACCGGCGCGTCGTGTTCGCCACCGGGGCGACCACGCCCATTCTCGGCTTGTCGCCGAACAAGATCGAAGGTCTGTATTTCGAGGACATCGTCGCGCCGCAGGATCAGATCCTGGTCGAGCAGTTGCTCAAGGGCGCGCGGGGGCATGGGCGCCTGGAAAATGTGTATGTGCGCCTCAAGGGCGCACGCGGCATCACCACGCCGCTGTCCTTTTCCGGCCATGCGCTGGAAGATTTCGACGGTCACTACTTTCTTGCTTTCCGCAAGCCGACGGTTGCGAACACGGCCACGCGCGACAGCGAAAGCGGCCTGCTCGATGCGCAGGGCTTCATCGACGTCACCCAGGAGCGGTTGCGGACCCGCCAGCAGGACGGTGAGCAACTGCAGTTGACGATGATGACCGTGCCGGAACTGACGGCCTTGCGCGACCGGCTGGACAAGTCCGCGCGGGACTCGCTGATGAGTTCGGTCGGCGCCACGTTGCGCGCCAATTCGGCGAATGGCGATTCCGCGGCTCGCGTCGATGAAGACAAGTTCAGCTTCATCCACCAGGTCGGCCTCGATATCGCCGATCTGGAACAAAAGATCGCGGCACTGGCGCGCGAAGTCGACCCGTTGGGCAAGGGGGTGACGGTCCAGTCGGCGACCACTGAGGTGGGCGACACGGTCAGCGACGAGGACATGGCCAAGGGATTACTCTACACGATCAACCAGTTCCGCCATACGAAGGGCAGCGAATTCACGGTCCGCAACCTGTCTTCCAGCCTGTCGACCCTGGCTGCCGAGGCGATGAAGAATGTCGATTCCTTTCGCCAGCTCATCGCCAAGTCGGCCTTCGATATTGCCTTCCAGCCGATCATCAAGGCGACGACCGGCCAGATTCATCACTATGAAGCGCTGGTTCGCTTTCGCGACGATGCCGGCGGCTCGCCGTTTCAGAAGATTCAGTTCGCCGAAGACACCGGGCTGATCCATGAGTTCGACATCGCCATGGCGCGCAAGGTCGTGGGCTGGCTGTCGGGCATGCCGCGCAACAGCGATCGTTTCAATGTCGCAGTGAACGTCTCCGGCTTTTCCGTCGGCAGCGAATCCTATGTTCAGCAGCTTCAGCAACTGCTGAAGCAGAATGACTGGGCGCGCGGCAAGCTGATGTTCGAGATCACGGAATCGGCGCGCATGGCCGATCTCGACGCGGCTGGACGGTTCATCCGCAGCCTGCGCAAGCAGGGCTATCAGGTCTGCCTCGACGATTTCGGTGCCGGCGCGGCCAGCTTCCAGTATCTGAGCACGCTCGAGGTCGATGTGGTGAAGCTCGACGGCAGCGCCATCCGTAACGCTCAGAAGAGCGAGAAGGGCACGGCCTTCCTCTCCGCGCTGTCGGAGCTCTGCCGGCGGCTGGGTGTGGAGACGGTGGCGGAAATGATCGACCACCCGCATAGCCTGGACTTCGTGCGGGTCTGTGGCGTCGACTATGTGCAGGGGTATTTGTTCGGCAAGCCGTCCGGCGATCTGAAGGCGTTCAATCCGCTGCCCCAGGGGCAGTTATTTGCGGTGTCGGGCCGCCGCGGCGTGGCCTGATCCTCATTCCGCGGCGGGGGCAACGCTCAGCGGCTTCGGTTTGTTGATCTCGGCGATCGGCATGCCGAAGGCCCGTTCCACGCCGGGGATGACCTGTTCCGCGAACAGGCGCATGGACT
>JBFWNZ010000290.1:0-5084 GCA_050250795.1 Alphaproteobacteria bacterium
TCCCACGGCCCAGGGCATCCGGCCGGGACGGCGCAACACGCCGGGGCTGCTGGATGCGCGCTACCGGCGCTGGTTCGGCTGGGACGGCGCGTCGGACAGTCTGTGGGCCGCCAGCCTGCGGCCGGTTCTGGCCGCAGGCGAGATGGGCGGCGGCATCGACCGGCTGGCGGCGCTGATCGCGGGCGATCCCGTCTACCGGGCGGACTATACGGCCCTGTTCGGCACCGCGCCGGAGCGCCAGCCGGCCGAGGCGGTGGCGATCGCCGCGGCCAAGGCGCTGGCGGCCTTTCAGGAGACCCTGGTCTCGCCGCGCACCCCGTTCGACGATTTCCGCGATGCGCTGGCCGCGGGCGATGCCGCCGCCCAGGCGCACTATCCGGCGGCGGCGCGGCGCGGGCTGAAACTGTTCGTCGGGCGCGGCGATTGCGCCACCTGCCATTACGGCCCGGGTTTCAGCAACGGCGCCTTCGCCGATATCGGACGCCCCCACTTCCTGCCCGACGGAAGCGTCGATCCCGGGCGGCATGGCGGCATCGCGGCCTTGCGCGCCTCGCCCTATACCCGCATCGGCCCCTGGTCGGACGACCGCGACGGGCCGGCGGCGGTGGCGGTGGCGGTGCGCCATCTGGCACCGCATCCGCGCAACTGGGGCGAGTTCAAGGTGCCCTCGCTGCGTGGCCTCGCGGCCACCGCGCCCTATATGCATGACGGCAGCCTGCCGAGCCTGGAATCGGTGCTGCGGCATTATTCCGAGGTGGATGAGGAGCGCCTGCATGCGGATCGGGAGAAGCTGGTGCGGCCGTTGCGGCTGACGGCGGCGGAGATCGCCGACCTCGCCGCCTTCCTCGCCACGCTGTCGCCGCAGTGACGGCGTGGCGGCAGGGCGTGCGGCGCGGTTCGCCGGCGGCGCCTTCGCGCTGCTGGTCCTGGCGGCGGGGACGCTGATCCTGGCGCTGCATTTCTCCTGGCTGCGCATCCCGCCCAACTGGGCGCCGTGGGAGCCGGTGCAACTGGACGCGCCGCCGGGCTGGCTGGCGCGGATGCAGATGAACAGCCTGTCCGGCGATCCGGAGGCCTGCTTCGCCGCGCTCGACCGCAGCGACATGGCCTATCGCCGGCTCGACCCGCGGCCGCTGCGCGAGGGCTGCGGCATGCCGGATGGCGGCGCGCAACTCGTGCGCTCGGGCGTGCGCTATAGGCCCGGCGTCTCGGCCAGCTGCGGGGTGACGGCGGCGCTGCGCTGGTACGAGCGGCAGCTGGGCCTGCTGGCCGAGGCGCATCTGGGCCAGCGCCTCGCCGGCATCGACCATCTGGGCACCTATGCCTGCCGCAACGTCTATGCCCGTGCCGAGGGGCGGCGCAGCCAGCACGCCACCGCCAACGCCATCGACATCGCCGGCTTCCGCCTCGCCGACGGCAGCACCGTCTCGGTGCGCCGCGACTGGGGCCGCGACGATGCGCGCGGCCGCTTCCTTGCCGAGGCCCGCGATGCCGCCTGTCGTTTCTTCAATGCGGTGCTGAGCCCCGACTACAACGCGGCGCATGCCGATCACTTCCATCTCGACATGGGTCGGGCGCGGATCTGCCGCTGACGCGGCGGTCAGGCGGGTTTCGGCAGTGCCGGCGGCGCTGCGTCGGGTTCCGGCGGCGTCGGCGCCGTCTCGCGCTCCATCGTCTCCTGGACGATGTGGGCGGGCGGTGCCTTGCCCTCGCGGTCGACGCCGAAATAGATGGTCTGGTGCGGGAAGGGAATCTCGATTCCCGCCTCGTCGAAGGCCTTCTTCATCCGCCGCAGGAACTCGCGCCGCACCGCCCATTGCCGCATCGGCCGGGTGCGCAGCCGGACCCGGATGATCACCGCCGAATCGGCCAGGTTGTCGAGCCCCAGCACCTCGAGGTCCGCGATGATGTCGCGGGCGAAGGCCGGGTCCTCGCGCATGCCGCAGGCGACCTGCTGCAGCACCGCGACGACGCTGTCGTAATCCTCGCGATAGGCGACGCCGGCCTCGATCAGGGCGAAGGCGAAGCCGCGGTTGAAGTTCTTGATGCTGGTCACCTCGCCGAAGGGCACGATATGCACCGTGCCGTTCAGGTCGCGCAGGGTGACGGTGCGGACCGTCATCGCCTCGACCACGCCGGAATGCCCGCCGGCTTCGACCACGTCGCCGATGGAGATCGATTCCTCGATCAGGATGAAGGCGCCCGTGATCACGTCGCGCACCAGTGCCTGCGCGCCGAAGCCGATGGCGAGCCCGACCACCCCGGCGCCGGCCAGCAGCGGCCCGATATTGATGCCGATCTCCGACAGTACGATCATCAACGTCACCATCGCCAGGACGATCCGCACCACATTGCGCAGCAGCGGCAGCAGGGTCAGCTTGCGCGCGCTGGCGCCGTCGCCGATGGCGGCTTCGTGGGCGAGGCTGCGTTCGATCAAGGCGCTCGATACCTCCCAGGTCAGGAAGGCGCCCCCGATCACCACCGCAAGCGTCACCAGATTGCGGACCAGCACCGATCCCGTGTCCGAGGTCAGCCACGCCAGCGCGCCGACACCCCAGACCTGGAGGATCGCCAGCCCCGCAAGGACCGCAATCACGAGCTTGAACGCACGCAAAAGCACGGGCACGTAGCGGTTGGCCCGCGCTTCGAGCCCCGGATAGGCGGCCCGGAACTCGGCGCTGATGGCAAACAGCCGGTCGAACGCCAGATCGACAAGCCGCATCAGGAGAGACGCGGCCAGCACGATGACGACCGTGAGGAGGATCGCGCGCGACAGGAAGGCGAAGCCGTTCGGCACTTCCATCGCCCAGGTCGCGTACAGGGCGACCAGCAGCAGGATGGGGATGAGATGCCAGATGCCCGCCAGCCGCCTGCGCAGCAGCGAGACCGTTTGCGTCGCCGGCCGGCCGGGGATGCTGTCCGGTCCGGGCGCTTCCGCCGGCTCGACCGATTCATCCGCCGCAGGATCGGCCGCGTCCGGCGCGTGGCCGCGGATGACCGCGGCGACCTCGCGGCGGTTCTGCAGCACCACCATCACGGCCATCGCCAGCAGGATAAGGCCGAGCAGCTTGGTCAGCAGTTCGAACGCCGGCAGCGGCAGCCCCAGCAGGCGCGCGGCCCCCAGGAAGAAATAGCCGTAAATGCCGATGTTCACGAACCGCCGCGTCCACACATAGGCATAGGCGACGGTCTTCTCGCCCATCGGCACCAGCCGCAGCGACGGTGCATCCGGAACCAGGATCGCGCAGGCGATCAGCATCGCCAGCCGGGCAACCACATTCGCGTTCACCAGCGCTAGCGCCGCGAGTTTCGTTACCTGCCGCGGCTCCATCACCGGCAGAACGCCATAGGCGGCGACGGCAAAGGCGACGATCGGCAGCATGTCCAGCAGGGTGCGTGCGATCAGAAAGACGATGCGCAGCCAGCGGCGCTCGAACTTGCGGTCTTCCAGCGACCGCCGCGGTTTCGCCAGGGCGCGGCGGACCAGCCATTCTGCCAGGAAGCCGGCCAGCAGGGTCAGGCCGATCTTGCCCACCACCTCGCCCCAGCGTTTCAGGGCGTTCGGCTGTTGCAGATCCTGCAGCACGGCGCCGGCGATATCGGGAATCTGGACGAACACGCCGACCGCGCCGGCGAGTTGGGCGTGGACGACGTTTATGCGGTCGGCCAGAAAGGCGAGAATGGGGTTGGCGCCGTGATCCTCTTCCTCGGCCGCGGTTTTGTCCGCGGCCAGCAAGGCGCGCAGATCGCCGACCAGCGCCTCCCGCCGCTCCGGATCCTCAATGCGCTGGATCAGGCGTTCGACGGCTTGGCGGTCGGTCGAGAGGCCGGTGTCGCCGTTTTGCGCGGTGGCGGGACTGGATAGGGTCAGCAGGGAAAAAAGCGAGACGGCAAGTAAAACGGATACGGCTCTGACCCAAGGCACGAATTTCGCTCCCGCGTTGCTGCGACCCGGGACAGGGTACCAAATATCGTCCTGCGGGGCGACCCGGGGCCGGTTGTGCCGCTCCGAGGCGCTGCTGCCAGCCGCTCAATCCCTCCGATATTGCCGCTCGACGGCGGGATCGGTCTCCCGTGCCTTGGCACGACCCTTGTCCTCGGCCCGGCGCAATGCGTCGCCCTTCGAGCCTTCGACAGCCTTGCGCGCTTCCTCGGCGGCAATGGCGGCTCGGCCGCTGGCGACGAATCGCTGCTGATCGGCGTTGTACCGGCGGGCTGCCGTACGGTTGCCTTCGCCTTCGTTCTTCTGCTCAGGAGCGGGTTTGCGATCCGGCATGGGGTCCTCCTGTGACGGTTGCTCCGCCCATCGAACCCACAGCCGCGCGGATGGTTCCCGCCGGGGCGGGACCATCCGCCGGCGGATACTACAGCACGCGCTTGAAGACGGTGTGCGAGCGCTTCGTGGAATGGGGACGGATGACCGTCTTCCAATCGCCGGTGTCCGAGGCTTCCTTCCATTCCGCGGAATAGGGAAGTTCCGGCGAATCGATCTCGTAGATGGCGGCGAATTTCGCCATGCCGTCATTGCTGCTCCGCTCAAGCACATAGCGTGTGCAACCGCGGACGCCCTTTACCTTCATGATGCAGGGCACATGCTGCTCGTCGTAGATGCGGTTGAACTCGCCTTCGAGTTCCGCCGGCACTTCCATCTGAACCAGGTAGATATAGCCCAGGGACATGGTTTCCTCCCGGATGCTGCCACTGTCGCGGTTCTGCCGCCGCGGGCGAGCATAAGCGGCGTGGTGCGGCCACGCCACGGTTACGACCGTCATATGCCCGATTTCGGCCGCAATCGACCTGTCCAATAGTCTGGAACGCAACAAGCGTTACGCCGTTGAAACGATGCGAGGGGCATAAAGAGGAGGTGCCGTCATGCACCCGACGAGAATGATCATGCTGGCCGCCGCCGTGGCGACGGCTCTTGCGCCGGCCGCTCCTGCCTTTGCCGATCCGGGCAAGGGCCGCGGCAACGGTCATCCCGTGTTCGGCGACAGCGGCAAAGGCAAGCACAGCGATCGCGACTGGAGCGATGTTGCGGCGGGCGCGGCGCTGGGAACTGCGGTCGCGGCCGTGATCTCGCCGCA
>JBFWNZ010000291.1:0-5055 GCA_050250795.1 Alphaproteobacteria bacterium
AGTCCTCGGACGAGATGTACAAGCGCGCGATCTCGACCGTGGAATGCTTCGAGAAGGAAATGGCGCAGAACCCAAAGGTGCTGACCCTGGCGCTGCACCCGCACCTGATCGGCGTGCCGCACCGCATCGGTTATTTCGAGAAGATTCTCGACATGCTGCTGGCGCGCCCCGACACGGTGTTCGTCACGGGGTCCGAGATCGCCGACTGGTTCGTGAAGGCCGACGGCACGAACGGCGCGGCGGTGGCGTAAGGCGCAGTCTCAAAGAGACGGCGTGCCTCTGGCCCTGGATTCCGGGTTCCGCTGCGCGGCCCCGGAATGACGGCTTTCTCTTTCCCGTCATTCCCGCGCACACGGGAATCCGAGGCCAGCGGCACGGCGTATCGCGAGGACCCTTTAATCCGATTTCGCCGGGCTGGGGCTGACATTGGCCTGGCGGCGCAGTTCCAGGCGCGCGATCTGCTGGCGGTGCACCTCGTCCGGCCCGTCGGCGAAGCGCAGCGCCCGCACCCGCGCGTAGAAATAGGCGAGCGGGAATTCCCGGCTCATCGCGCCGCCGCCATGCAACTGCATCGCGTGGTCGAGCACGCGCAGCGCCATGTTCGGGGCTGCGATCTTGATCATCGCGATCTCCTGGCGCGCCGCCTTGTTGCCGACGGTATCCATCATGTAGGCGGCCTTGAGGACGAGCAGGCGGCACATCTCGATCTCGATTCGGGCATCGGCGATGCGCTCCTGGGTCACGCCGCGCTCGGCAAGCGTGCGGCCCCAGGTGGTGCGCTCGGCCGCGCGCTTGCACATCAGCTCCAGCGCCCGCTCGGCGACGCCGATGATGCGCATGCAGTGATGGATGCGGCCCGGCCCGAGGCGGCCCTGCGCGATCTCGAAGCCGCGCCCCTCGCCCAGCAGCATGTTGGAGACCGGCACCCGCACATTCTCGAACAGCACGTCGCCATGCCCGTGCGGCGCGTCGTCGAAACCCATCACGTCGAGCATGCGCAGCACCTTGATGCCGGGCGCATCGCTGGGCACCAGGATCATCGACTGCTGCCGATAGGGCTCGGCGTCCGGGTCCGTCTTGCCCATGAAGATGATGAGCTTGCAATGCGGATCGCCGATGCCCGAGGTCCACCATTTATGGCCGTTGATGACGTATTCGTCGCCCTCGCGCCGGATGCTGGCCTCGATATTGGTGGCGTCGGAGGAGGCGACGGCCGGCTCCGTCATGGCAAAGGCGGAACGGATATGCCCCTCCAGCAGCGGCTCCAGCCACTGCTTCTTCTGCTCCGGCGTGCCGTAACGCTCGATGGTCTCCATGTTGCCGGTGTCGGGCGCGTTGCAGTTGAACACCTCCGGCGCCCAGGGCACGCGGCCCATCACCTCGCAGAGCGGCGCATATTCGAGATTGGTGAGGCCGGCGCCCCGCTCGCTGTCGGGCAGGAACAGGTTCCACAGCCCGGCCGCCCGCGCCTTGGGCTTCAAATCCTCGATCAGCGGCACCGATTTCCAGCGGTTGCCGCCTTCGTCCAGCTGCTTCTGGAACAGCGCCTCGTTCGGGTAGATATGCTCGTCCATGAACGCTTCCAGCGCCTGTTTCAGGCTGCGTGTGCGTTCGGAATACTCGAAATCCATGGCGGTCCCTCCCGAGGGTCGTTCCTGTTTTCAGATCAGACTACCGCAGCCGGCGCCGGTCGCGGCAGGACGAAGCGTCGCGGGCGTCACGCCTTCGCCTTGGCCGCGTAGGGCGGCGGCGCGAAATAGGGCGGGAAATCGCCGATGGCATGCATGTCGACCTCGACCAGCGCCGGCCCGTCGACCGCGACGGCGCGCGCCACCGCCGGGCCCAGCGCGTCCACGGCCGACACACGCTGGAACGGCAGGCCGGCCAGCACCGCCAGCTTTTCCAGATCGGGGCCGGGCGGGTCGGCGAAGTAGTGGCGGCCGCCATACATCTTGTCCTGGATATGCTTGATGACGCCGTAGCCGCGGTCGTTCATCACCAGGAACACGACATCGGCCCGCTCCTGCACCGCGGTCCAGACCTCGCCCAGATCGAGCATGAAGCCGCCATCGCCGCACATCGCGACGACCTTGCGCCCCGGCGCGCCCAGAGCCGCGCCGATGCCCAGCTGCATGCCGGGACCGATGGCGGCGCCGACCGGATAGATGCTGTCGCGCGGACCGTAGAGGGTGAACAGCCGGTTGCCCCAGGTGGTGTGGTTCAGCGTGATGTCGCGCACCCAGACCGCATCCTTCGGCAGGGCGGCACGGATGATCTCGGGAAAGCGGCCATAGGGGCCGAGGAAGGCGAGATAGCCCTCGGTCGCGCGGCGCTTGAGGTCGGCCACTTCCGCCGCATAACCGGGGTCGAGATCCAGCCGGCCCTTCAGCCGGTCGGCGAGCCCGTCCAGCGCCGGTCCCGCCTCGCCGCAGACGAACAGCTCGGAACTGTATGTGCGGCCGTCCGCCTCGGGATCGACATCGATCTGCACGCGGCGCGCCGGCAGTGCCAGGCTCATATCCGCGGTCTCATGCCCGCGCAGCCGGGCGCCGGCGACGATCAGCAGGTCGACACCGCGATAGAACTCGACCACCTCCGACGCGGCGTTGAGGCCGCCCAGGGTCAGCGGATGGTCCTCGGGCACCACGCCGCGGCCGGCCCAGCTCGTCACATGCGGGATACCGAGATCGAGCAGCCGGCGCACCGCGCGTCCGGCCAGCCGCGCGCCGTTGCCGGTCCACAGCAGCGGCCGCTTCGCCGCCGCCACCATATCCGCCAGCGCATTGAGGGAGGCCGCAGCGGGTGCGGCGGGCGGCGGCAGCGGCAGGACGAAGCCGTCGAGGGTCGCGGGGCGCGGAATGCGCGCACGCTGGATGTCGATCGGCACCTCGACGCTGACCGGCCCCATCGGCGGGGTCAGGGCCGCGACCGCCGCCTTGGTCAGCACGCCCAGCGCCGTCTCGGCCGAGCGGATGCGGAACGCCGCCTTGGAGACCGAACGCAGCATGCCCAGCTGGTCCGTCACGTCATGCACCGTGCCCTGGCCGCGGTCGACATTGCCGGTGGCCGTCTGCCCGGTCAGGTGCAGCAGCGGTGTGCCGGCGAAGCGCGCCTCGACCAGCGCGCCGCAGGTGTTGGCCGCCCCCGGCCCGGTGCTGGAGAACAGGGCGCCCAACCGGCCGGAGACCCGCGCATAGGCATCGGCCATATGCCCTGCCCCCGCCTCGCCGCGTGCCATCACGAACCGGATCGCGTTGCGCCGGCCGATGGCGTCGAGCATCGGGATGTTGTGGACCGAGACCACGCCGAAAGCCGTGGTCGTGCCGCAGGCCTGAAGGAACTCCGCGACCAGATCGCCGACACTGATTTCCTCGGACATGGATCCTCCCTTGGGTCGGCGGCGTTTGCCGGTTTAGCATGAGCCCGAACCGGCCGGAGCGCCGGGCGGCACGGGAGAGGACAGACGATGGCGCAGAACGGAAAACCGCTGCGGGTCGCCCTGGCGGGCGCCGGGATGATCACACACTATCATTTGACCGCATGGTCGCGACAAGCCGGCGTCAGCGTGGTTGCCATCGCCGACCCGGTTGCCGAGCGGGCCAAGGCGCGCGCGGCGGAGTTCGGCATTCCGGCCGTCTATGCCGATGTGCCGGCAATGCTGGCGGCGGAGAAGCCGGACGCGCTGGACATCGCGACGCCGCGCGAGACCCATGCCGCCATGGCGATGGCGGCGGCCAATGCGGGGATCGACATCCTGTGCCAGAAGCCGATGGCGCCGACCCTGGCCGAGGCCGAGGCGCTGGTCCAGGCCATGACCGGCCGGATCCGGTTCATGGTGCACGAGAATTGGCGCTTCCAGCCCTATTACCGGCAGATCAAGGCCTGGCTCGACTCCGGCACGGTCGGTCCGGCCTCGCTGGTCAAGATGTCGACCCTGCGCGCCGGGCTGATCCCGGACGCCGCCGGACGCGTGCCGTCGCTGGAGCGCTCGGCCTATTTCGCGACCGAGACACGGCTGCTGATCGCCGAGGTGATGATCCACCATATCGACGTCCTGCGCTGGCTGGTCGGGCCGTTGAAGGTCGTGGCTGCGCGCGCGGCGCGGCTCAGCGACCGGGTGGTCGGCGAAGACATGGCGGCGATCATGATGGAGACGGCGGACGGCTTGCCGGTGATCCTGGACGGCCATCTGACCGCGCCGGGTTTTCCCGAGCGGCCCTACGACCGGCTGGATCTGGTCGGCCGCAACGCCAGCATCCGGCTGGCCGAGGGCTGGGTGCTGGAACGGCTGGGCAGCGCGCCCGAGCGCATCGCCTATGACCGGGCCGTGGCCTATCAGGCGGGTTTCGACGGCGCCATCGGTCATTTCGCGGACCGCCTGCGGGACGGCGGTCCGTTCGAGACGGACGGCCCGGACAATCTGGAAACGCTGCGGCTGGCCGAGGACGCCTATCGCATGGCCGGGCTGGTGCGGTCGTAGCGGTCAGTTGGCGGCCGGTGCCGGCTTCGCGGCGCCGGGCTCCATCCCCAACCCTGCCTCGTTCATCAGCGCGAGGACACGCGGCGCGACCGGATGCCCGTTGCGGGCCGCACGCTCGTACCAGCGCCGCGCCGCCACATCGTCGCGCGGCACGCCCTGACCCTTTCGGTAGAGGACGCCCAGGTTGAACGCTCCGGCGGGATCGTCCTGTTCGGCCGCCTGACGGTACCACTCGGCCGCCTTCGCGGGGTCCTGGACCACGCCCAGCCCGTGCTCGGACAGATAGCCCATGCGGGTCTGGCTGTTCGGATCGCCGTCCCGGGCCAGCGGCTCCCAGATCCGCGCGGCGGCCGCATAATCGCGGGCGTTGAAGGCGGCGATGCCGTCGGCATAGCTCTCAGGCGGCCGGATCGGTTCCAGCACGGTCGGCGCGCGCGCCGTCATGGGCGGCGGCGGCACGATGCGGTCGGCCTGTGGAGCGGGCATCGCGACCGCGGGGTTGGCCGGCGCAGCAGGGGCGGCAGGGGACGGCGTGGGCAGCGGCGGTTCGACCGGCTGGCCCGACGGCCCCATCA